>DATEDD010000400.1:0-7190 GCA_035286565.1 Anaerolineales bacterium | reverse complement strand
TTGGCGGAGAATACGCTTTACGAAGCGGCGAGAATGCACAGGTCGCGCAGGCGATTGCTGATCAATATCAAACTGTCCCGAAGACAAAGGTTGGGCTAGTGCTTGCGCTGACAGATCGCCTCGACTCACTAGTTGGCTTATTTGCTGCGGGACTTGCTCCCACCGGCGCAAAAGACCCGTTTGGTTTGCGCCGCGCTGCGATTGGTGTTGTGCAACCATTGATTGAGCACGATGTTGATTTTGACCTGGTCGAAGCCGTGAAGAAGTCTGCGAAGACTCAACCAATTGAAGTCAAAGAGGATGTGCAAAAGCAAATCCTTGATTTCATTACTGGGCGTTTGAAAGTTGTGCTCAACGAATCTGGATACAACTATGATGTTGTAGATGCTGTTCTTGCGGCGCAATCAAATAACCCTGCGGGAACTGTCCGTGCGGTGAAGCAACTGTCCGCTTGGGTGGGACGCGAAGACTGGTCAACAATATTGGATGGTTTTGCGCGTTGTGTTCGCATTACGCGCGATCAAAAGGAAACTTTCAAGGTCAATGAGAAAGTATTTGTTGATAAAGAAGAGAAAGAATTGTATAAAGCAGTTCATGAGAATGCTAAAGTACAACCATCAACTGTGGATGAATTTTTGAATATAGTTGTCAAGCTTGTCCCGTCTATCAATGCCTTCTTCGATAATGTGCTGGTGATGGCTGAGGATAAGAAAGTCAAAGAGAACAGGCTCGGTTTGTTACAAAAAATCGCGGCATTATCAAATAATGTAGCAGACCTCTCCAAGTTGGAAGGCTTCTAAACTTGTCTTGATTTTCACCGCAGAGAAGCATCCGCGTCTCTGCGGTTTTATTTTGCCGATTCGTCAAATACGTCTATAATCAACCCGCGGACGTTTCAACGCGTGAACGTGAAAACCTACCCCCTATGTCCACCATTGATGAAGTCAAATCCAGGATAGATATCGTAGACCTCGTTTCCGAGGCCGGTGTCAAACTGCGCCGCACGGGCAAGAACTACACGGGGTTTTGTCCATTCCATGATAATAAGAAAACGCCTGCGTTCGTTGTCTGGCCTGAGACTGGGACGTGGCGATGCTTTGGTCAATGCAACGAGGGTGGTGATATTTTCAAGTTCGTGATGAAGCGCGAGGGGATTGATTTCAAGGAAGCGCTCAACAAACTGGCAGACCGCGCCGGGGTGAAGGTCGAATCCCTGCAACGCGAGGCGCCGCAAGTCAAAGAAGCCAATCAGCATCTGCGTGTTTTACTCGAAGATGCGGTCGTTTATTATCGAACGCATCTGTTCAACAATAAAGAGATACTAACGTACCTGCGCGAAAAGCGCGGATTAACTGACACAATCATCGAAACTTTTGGATTGGGATATGCTCCGCATGGGTACGATAATCTTCTAAAATATTTTTTGCCAAGAGGATACCAAGAGCAAGACCTCATTGACACTGGTCTATTATCAGTGCGCGATTCTGACCAATTTACCGATTCCCAATCTGCCATTTACGATAAATTCCGCAATCGTATTATGTTCCCCATCCGCGATGAAAACGGGAAGATGGCGGGCTTCGGCGCGCGCATCGTTGACCCCGACGATATTCCCAAATTTCTCAATTCGCCTGAAACGCCAATCTTTACCAAAGGCAAAATCTTGTATGGCTTAGACCGCGCGCGTAAGCCGATCCGCGCGGCAGACCAAGCCGTGATTGTTGAAGGCTATCTCGACGTCATTGCGCTTCATCAGGCGGGCTATGAGAATGTTGTCTCGCCGATGGGCACGGCTTTGACCGAAGATCAATTGCGTTTGCTCAAACGTTCCACGCGCAGGATCGTGCTGGCGCTTGACCCTGATGTGGCAGGTCAAAAAGCTGTATTGCGTGGGTTGGATGCGGCGCGTTCAGCCATGGATCACGAAGGGGAGTTGGGTTTCAATGCACGCGGCTTATTAAAGAATGAAGCCCGCTTACAAGCGGATTTGCGCGTAGCCGCACTGCCCGACGACCTCGACCCCGATGAAATTGTTGCGCGTGACAAAGAAGAATGGAAGCGCATTATTGAAGGCGCAAAACCCATCGTCACGCATGTGATGGATTCACTGGCGGCCGGCCAGGACTTGAACGATGCCAAAGTCAAAACTCAAATTGCGGCACAGGTGCTTCCTTTGATTGAAGACCTGCCTAATGCGATGGAGCGCGATACATACCGTCAGGCGCTGGCGCGAATGCTAAGGGTAGACGAACGCTCGTTGACTGGCAGGCAGGCTCACGCTCCGGCACTGAGGCGCAAGCCTCGCGGGATGGATCAAAGCCAAAAGGCGGAAATTCCGATTGTGGCGGTCAATCCCAGATTGAAAGTCGAATCTTATTGTTTGGGTGTTTTGTTCCGCAAACCTGAATTGTTATATCGGTTGGACAGAAAATTGCAGGAGTTCGGCCTCAGTCCGTTGGCGGCGGAGGACTTCGAGTATACTGACCATCAGTTGTTGTTCGATGTGGTGCGTTTGGCGGTGGAGCAGGACGAGAAGGAGCATCAAAATTATTTGATGAGCCATTTATCGGAAACGATGAAAGCGCTTTCCCAAGACTTGCTCGCGAAAACGGAAAAGCTCGAACCTGCGGACGACCGATTGCTTGAGGAATTGCTGGGGCGCTTTTTGGATTTGCGCCGCGCCCATGCAATGAACAGTGTCAATCAACTGCGTTTTTTGCAGGAGGATGAACAACAAGAGGGCGGCACAAATATTAAGATCTACCAGGAACAGGCGATACAATTTACACGCCTGCTTCACGGTCTGGATCAAGCTAAACGAAGAATATTTTCCAGGCGATAGGCGTGATGTTTTTACAGAGGCCGCATAAATAAAATAACCAAACTAGAATTTCGCTACCGTACATTTAGAATTTTTCCGCCAAGAACGCCAAGTTTTTAAGGCTTTCTTGGCCGCCTTGGCGCGCTTGGCGGTTCGATTTTGAGAATTTGTACGGTAGAGGAACCAGATTTATGATTTTTATTCGTAATCTCTGCCAATAAGTTTAGGGCCTATATGCAAAATCAACATGGCTATGTCATTCTGAGGAGCGGAGCGACGAAGAATCTCTACCTTTATCTGAATTCACCCGATTTAGGGCAAAACGAGACCCTTCGCTACACCTGCACTGCAACAAACGCAGTGCGGTGCAGTGTCGCTCAGGGTGACACAAATTTAATTTGCACACACACTCTAGTAATTTATGTAACAAGCGCTAGGGTTTGAGTGTGATGGTGACTCACTGAGATGGGAAAGGGAAACCGATGCCCGCAAAAAGCAAACCGAAAACAAAACTGAAAACCAAAGAAAAAATAAAACATAAACCGAAGATAAAAATTGGGGCGATAACGCACAAGTCAACCTCGCAGGTGAAAAGGCATTCCATCGAGGCGGTGATCGAATCCATGATTGAGGAAAAAGAATCCATGCTTAATTCATCGCTGGATGATGCCATAGAACCGGATGAATCTTTGCTCGCGGTTTCCGAGCAGGAGGAAGAACTTGAGGATGTCCTGCCGCTCCATTCGCATGAACCTGCGGCTGAACTTTTTGAAGATCCCGTGCGTTTATATCTGCGCGAGATCGGGCTTGTAAAACTGCTTAATTCCGACAGCGAATTTCGTCTTGCCACTCTGATCGAAGCGGATCGGTTGATTGGCATGCTTCGTAAATTGAAACAGCGCAAAGGGGTTTCGCTGGCATCATCCATTTATCACGCGCTCATCTCTGAAGTGCTCACCTCCTGGGATCGCCTGATCGAAGATGCCGAGCGGGTTGACCAAGAACTCCCTGACCTGGCCATGCTGGTCGCTGAATCACAATCGCTTCACATGGGTTGGGAATTTGATTCCCCTTCCTATCTACGGGCCTATCTGGATAACGGCCATTGGGGCATTGACCATTTTTGGGATAACCTTGCAAGACACGCGTACGGCTTCTTTCTCAGCCTGTACCTGCTTCCGCTTCAATATTCCGGGTGGTTGTTGACGCATGTCCGCGAACATATTGCGCTTCCGGCCCAACGCACACTTTACCGCAACCTGCCAGCGGATGAAGAACTACTGAGCGAAATGGACTGCGTTCATACTCGCGCCGTGGAAGCAAACCAGGCCCTCATCAGTGCGAATTTGCGTTTGGTGGTAAGCGTTGCCAAACGCTATCTGGGGCGCGGTATGTCCTTGCTTGATCTAATCCAGGAAGGAAATATGGGTCTCTTGCGGGCCATTGGAAAATTTGATGCGCGGCGCGGGTTCAAATTCAGCACCTACGCTACCTGGTGGATCCGCCAGGCCATTAATCGTTCGATTGCAGAGCAGGCGCGCACCATACGAATTCCCGTTCATTTATTTGAATCCATTTCCCGCATCCTACGCGCGCAGAGACATCTGACCCAGGCGCTGGGGCGTGAGCCAACGAATGCCGAACTTGCGCTTGAAGTAGGGTATCTTTCCGCCGCTGATGTGCAGTCCATCCTGCGCGCCCATTCAGAAAACAAATCGATCAACCTTGAAGTGCAGCGGCGGCTTGATCTCGCTTCGCAAAAAGTTACTCGCGTGCTGCGTTCTGCCGAGGAACCTGTTTCATTGGAAGTCCCTGTGGGGGATGAGGAATCCAATTCGTTGGGTGACTTCATTGAAGATGAAGACGCGCCTTCCCCAATGGACGCCGCCGCGCGCGAGATGATGCGCGAGCAGGTAAATCACGCACTTGAATCGCTTACAGAACGTGAGCGCGAAGTGCTGGAATTACGCTTTGGTTTAAAGGACGGCAAGGATCACACGCTCGAAGAGGTCAGCCGTTATTTCGATGTGACGCGCGAGCGCATCCGCCAGATCGAGGCAAAGGCTTTAAGGAAGCTCCGTCACCCTGCACACAGCCGTGAGTTGAGGGATTATTTAGGGGATTGAGGCATTACTTGCTGGCACTATTTAGGTTGGGGGATTTTAGTTGAATTTTATTATCCCACCCCCAATATGACTATTATCACCATTTTTGTGAAAAGTAGCACTTTCTCTATTCTTCAAAAGTCTCTTATGATATACTTTGCCGAACGTGCCAGATTTCACGCACTGATTTTACACACCAAGAGGTGTTTATGTTGCTGGAGTATATTGCCATTGCAGTGATGATCGCAGTAGCCACGCTGATAGCGTTTATTGCGATAGGTTTGGGGGAGTTGTTTGGACCGAAGAAAAATACAGAAGCGAAATCCATGCCTTATGAATCGGGCATGAATCCATACGGCGAAGGCACGCGGCGTATGCCTGTCCGCTTCTATCTTATCGCTGTATTGTTCATCCTGTTTGATATTGAAGTGGTGTTCTTTTTACCCTGGGCGATCGCGTTTCGCAAACTGGGCATTTTTGGTTTGATCGAGATGGTGGTCTTTATTGTTGTACTTCTTATCGGTTACATTTACGCGTGGAAAAAAGGAGCCCTGGAATGGGAATAGAGCAAAAACTTGGAAATATGGGCGTGGTCACCACCACGCTTGAGACGATGGTCAATTGGTCGCGAACGAATGCGATGTGGCCGATGTTGTTCGGTCTTGCCTGTTGTGCCATTGAGATGATGTCCGCGCAGGCCGCGAATTATGACATGAGCCGCTTCGGAATGGAACTCATGCGCGCCAGTCCGCGCCAATCGGATCTGATGATCGTGGCGGGACGTGTCTCAAAGAAGATGGGCCCTGTCTTGCGCCGTTTGTATGACCAGATGCCCGAGCCGAAATGGGTGATCGCCATGGGTGATTGTGCTTCGTGCGGCGGCGTCTTCAATAACTATGCCATCTATCAGGGTGTTGATGAAGTTGTCCCTGTGGATGTATTTGTGGCGGGCTGTCCGCCGCGGCCTGAGGCTTTGATCCATGGTGTGCTCACTGTGTATGAAAAAGTGAAGGGTGAGAAGTTCAAGGATTTAGCAACCAAGTACGGATAAAAAATAATACTATGCTCTCAGCGGCGTCCTTTACGAAGTATCCCTGTGGGACGCCGCCGAGGACGGCGGTTGGAGCAATATTGATGGATAAAAGACTAGAACCCATTATAAAAACTGTGCAGGATAAATTCGGCGCGACGTATGAGGAGTTTCGCGATGAAGTGCATCTATTCGTGAACCCTGAACAGATCGTTGATGCGTTAACTCTTTTGCGCGATGAACATAATTTTGAACTGCTCTCGGCGTTAACTGCAACCGATTACTGGCCGCAAACCGCTCCGCGTTTTCATGTGATCTATCAGCTAACCTCGCTCGAAAAAAACCTTTCAGTGCAGATCAGAGTCCCGGTAAACGGGAGCAGTCCAAAGGCCAGTACTCCCGAAAGAGCATCGGGACAATGTGAACCAAGTCGAAGTATCCCGACTGCGACGGGTGTGTATGCAGTGGCGAATTGGCGTGAGCGTGAACTGCTCGATATGTTTGGCATCGAGATTGATGGTCATCCTGATCCGCGCAGGATATTGATGCCGGAAGACCATGTGGGGCATCCACTTCGGAAGGATTATCCGCTTGGTTATGAAGAACCGCAATTTACTTTTAATTTTGATGAGATCGATCTGCGAAAGCCGTACGCAAAGGAATAGTTATGAGTCAGATTGAAGAAGTCAGCATAGAGAAATTCAAGCACCTTGTTTCAGAGCGCGCGCTGACAGGCGAAACCATGCTCTTGAACATGGGACCGCAGCATCCATCCACGCATGGTGTTTTGCGGCTTCTGCTTGAGTTGGATGGCGAGATCATTGTCAATTGCATTCCCGATATAGGATTTTTGCACACGGGCATTGAAAAGAACATGGAAGCCAAGACCTATCAAAAGGCCGAAGTGATGACCGACCGCCTCGATTACATGAATACGATGGGAAACAATCTCGCGTATGTAATAGCGGTTGAAAAACTGGTTGACCTGGATGTGCCGGTCCGCGCGCAAGGTTTGCGCGTGATCCTCACCGAACTTCAACGCATTGCTTCGCATCTTGTCTGGCTTGGCACTTCAGGACTCGATCTCGCGGCCATGTCCATGTTCCTATATTGTTTCCGCGAGCGTGAACAAATTCTTGATATCTTTGAATTGGTCTCAGGCCAGCGCATGATGACCACGTACTTCCGCCCCGGCGGTGTATGGCGCGATGTGCCTGTGGAATTTGAAAAAGCA
>DATEDD010000399.1:0-3427 GCA_035286565.1 Anaerolineales bacterium | reverse complement strand
TTTAGTAGACACACCCGATTTTCGGTCGTAGAGTGGATGCCGGTCGCGCGGTTTTTGTGTCCCGTGCGGTTTCGGCATCCTCCGCGGTTTCGGCGTCCCCTTGAGGGATGTGGGAAGCGGGATGCATGCTCCGTTTGCTGCCATTGCCAACCAGCGCAGATCGCTTCGTTCCTCGCGATGACAAAAGAGGTGCAGATAGCTTCTCTACGGGACACTTCCGTAAGAATGTCTGGATAATATTCGTAATCGTTCCTCACAATGATAAATCGCATATCCGCCACCAAGTTCCACCTATGGTACTAATTTCCCCCATTTTTACCCCAACTTGACCATCCCTGTTACTATTTGGTCATAAATTCCGATAATACTAATAGATGAAAAACAATCTTTTTAATTCCACTGCCGCAACCACTGAGAATATGGATGATGACTACTGGGTCAATCGTATTCAAGTAGATCCCAATGCGTTCGAGGTCATCTATAACCGCTACCTTCCTAATGTGTATCGCTTTATCGCACGCAGGGTGAGGAATGAAGCCGTCGCCGAGGATTTAACCTCCATCGTTTTCATCAATGCCATTTATGGCATAAAAAATGGCAGGTATCGGCCAGAAAACAAATTTTCACATTGGCTGTTTTCAATCGCCAGGGCGAAAGTTATGGATTATTTTCGCGAGAAAAAGACAATTTCATTGGAAGAAATTAACGAAGAAATATCGACGCCTCGGCCAAGAGAATCCGGGTCGAAAATCAGCTCTGATTTATCTAAATGTTTTTATGAATTGAGCGATATGGAGCAGGAATTATTAACTCTCCGTTTTTCCGCTGGGCTTGACTATAAAGCCATGGCTTCGCTCCTTGATAAAAACCTTGCGGCTGTGAAAATGGCTACCTATCGCGCGTTGAGCAAACTTCGCGCCAAAATGGAGGAGTCAAATGAATAAGGATTATTTGAATGCTGAGATTGAATTGACCGACTCTGAAAAAGAGTGGTTTGAAGCACCTCGTGCGCGCGCTGAATTCCAGGCAAAGTTGAGTAATGAGATTAGGAGCCAATTCATGCTGAACAAATCCATCGGTAGTCACAAGCGAATTGGCAAAATGAAGTCACTAATTAATCAAGGTTTGGGAACTGGTTCTATGCGTTTTGGCCTGGCTCGCACACTGGTGCCTGTTCTGGCAGCGCTTTTGCTGATTACCGGCGTTACGTACGCGGTTGCCAGCTACCTGGGCTATATACCCGGGTTTGGTATGGTCGATCCGGCTGCCGCAATCAAAGTGCTTTCCTCGGCGAAAGAACAGGTAAAAGAAGGGATTCAATTGCGGTTGGTATCCGTGATGGCCGATCCGAACAACACTTCTGTTGTCTATTCACTCAAAGGGATACCGCCATCGATATATATGCACAGTCTGGCCATGGATCCCTTCGCCCGCGGTTGCATGAATAGCATCTGGCTCGAACTCCCGGATGGTACAAGGCTGGACCTGATGGAGGAAGGATCACTTGGCTATAACAGTGATAACGTCTATCAAAAAACCGCGTTCTTTGGTCCGCTCCCGAATGACGTCAATAAAGGCACCTTTCATATGAATTGCCTCGAAGATACACAGCCTGGGTGGGGTCCGGAGAATTGGGCTATCCCGTTTTCACTGGTTGCGGGCAATGATATCGCGACCTTCCCGGTCCTAAAGGCTCAATCCAACCCTGCAAATGCGGTTAACAATAGCTTTACCATCACTAATCTCATCCCGGTCAAGGATGGATTTATTATCCTTGGAAGCTATGAGCCGCCATACGACGAAATCCAAATTCGATCTACAGCTCTATACGATATCAGATTTCTGGACGTCAATGGGAATCACCTACTCTACAGAAATTCGACTGATTTTCCGTTACCCAAATCCATTGAAAAAGAGTCGTTTGCATATTTTGTGGAGGCTAACGTCGAGTCATTCCCGCTCACGCTACGAGCTAGTAAAATTTACTACCATTGTGATGGAAAGTCTCCGTTTAGGCTGGATCTATCTAAACTCCCTTCGGCTAACCAAAGCGTTACGGTCAATGAAAGTATCGAAATGCGAGGATGTCCTTTACAAGTCGCCACCATCAGTAATGATGGACAGAACATTCTATTGAAGGTAGTGTCGTCAGACAACTACATCGACCAAATAGATGTTCACTTGCACAACCAACCGATCCAGGTTCCACAAATGATCTCCAACAACGCGGGCATCATCATTTTGAAAATCCCTTCGTCTAGTTCTCAAAAATTCATCGACCTGGATATTAGTGTCGGGCTGATACCTATCGATTTACCAAGCGTAAAAATCGAATTGGATAATTTTAAATAGTTATAGGATACCTTGTCGGTCGTAAGGTGTGTGCCGCACGTGCACGCACCTTTTCCGTATCGCATCTCCCCGCTGATTATTTTTCCGCCTGCTCTTCCGCGAAAAAGAACAACAAATCTTGCTCCACCGTCCGCGCCGTAAACCCATAATGCAAATCCGCCAGGATCTGCGCCCGGTGATCGGTGGCATGATTGAACAAATGCAGCAATATCTCTTCAACCGTGCTGTCGGCTTCCATATTGCGGTGCGGCAAAGTCCAATGAAAAGAGCGTGACAGGTCGGCCTGGTTCAAAGTTCCGAGTAAGCGCCTTGTCTCCCCGCAGAAGGTATCCCAGCGCTCGCGTGTGATCTTTTTGGTAGGGAAAGCATCGTTCTCCAGGTAGTCCGGCGCCGGCCTACTCTGGATCCGTTCCAACCAGCGTTCGCAGGTGCTGATATCATGCACGATCTGATTGCGGATCGATCCGCGCGAATAATCGATCTCCTGGCAAAACTGTTCGTCTGTCAACTCTTCAACGCAATCCCACACCAGGTCAAACGCCCAGACGTTGTATTCAAACATTTTTGATACCAGACCGTGAGTTTTGTTCATCGGGTCATAGCTCCATTTGTGCAAAGCCAGAAAATACCATTGGATTGTATGCTTATACTTTTAACAGCACAATATTCTTCCTCAAAATTTGCGAACTGACTGCTTCTTTTGGTATGATTGCCCCCATGAACGACGAATCCCTCTCGCAACCCGAACTGCTGCGCTACTCGCGCCACCTGCTCATTCCTGAGGTTGGCCTGGAGGGTCAGCAGAAACTCAAAAACGCCGCGGTGCTGGTGGTCGGCACCGGCGGTCTCGGTTCCCCGGTGACGCTCTACCTGGCGGCTGCCGGCGTGGGACGAATCGGCATCATCGATTACGATGTGGTGGATGACTCCAACTTGCAGCGTCAGGTGCTGCACTCTAGCCAGGCAGTCGGCAAGCTCAAGGTTGAGTCAGCCCGCCAGCGACTGACCAGCCTCAACCCTTACATTCAGGTGGACGCCTATAACGAGGTTTTCACCTCCGAAAACGCCGAACGCA
>DATEDD010000398.1:0-3683 GCA_035286565.1 Anaerolineales bacterium | reverse complement strand
TGTTGCTCGTTCATTAAATTGCTCCTTAATAAATAGGATATTGATTTATCCCCAACTTCCGTTGAGGTATCAACATGACGACAGTAGACGATGATGGTTACCGATCCACACTTTCGGTTTTGTAAGTCTATATTCTGGGGGATAATAGTTTCTTGTTGGCCAATTTACTGTGAAGAGCGTCTTGGCATTATGTGCTGTCGTTGGGGTGCTCATCACGGCCAAAAGTTTCCGTATAATTTGGGACTCAGGTCGTCGCGCATGCTTTCCAATTGAGAATAATCGTTCTTCAAAACGGCATGCAGGAAAATAGAGGGAATCCTTCATGACAAGATGCTTGGGAATTAGGATAATCCGTACGATTTTAACCCTCAAAAAAAACACCAAAATACCGTTCAGTCAGAATCGCTATCAGGCCCAGGCTGATGTGCCTCAGGGAGCAAGCAAATGAGCGCGGTCAAGTTTTTTTTATTTGGTAAGTTCTGCTTTGAGATAGATGGTAAGGCAACCTATAAGATTGAACCACGTAAGGCAGAAGAACTATTGGGTTTTCTTCTGCTTAACAGAGATCAACCTCATTCTCGTGAACGGCTGGCAGATTTGTTGTGGGGGGAAACTTCCCAAGACCAGGCAAATAACTACTTGCGAAAGGCTTTATGGCAGCTTCAATCTGCATTGGATCACTTTGGATTAAGTGGGCAAGGCTTGTTACTGGTAGATGGGGAATGGCTACAAATCAATCCGGATTTTGAACTTTGGCTGGACGTAGCAGTTTTTGAAGAGGCCTTCAAAAAATCACAGGGCATATTAGGAAGAGATCTGGAGGAAGCACAGGCTCAAATGATTCAGTACGCAGTGGAAATTTATCGCGGGAATTTGCTCGATGGCTGGTACCAGGATTGGTGTTTATACGAGCACGAACGTCTACAGCATTTATATCTGGCGATGTTGGATAAGTTAATGGATTATTGTGAGATACATCAGCAATATGAAGACGGGCTGGAATATGGAGATAAAATATTGCGCTTTGATCGAGCACGTGAGCACACCCATCGCAGATTAATGCGCATGTATTATCTGTCGGGCAACCGGTCATCTGCGCTGCGCCAATACCAGAAATGCGTGGAAATTCTGCGAGAAGAATTGGATGTCGAACCTGCTCAACGCACCCGTCAACTTTTGGAGATGATTCGCCTTGATAAACTCGAAAATACGCAACTTTCAACAGAAAATCTTGAAAACAAAGTTACCAAAAACGGGGGGAAATTGCTGGTTACAGTGTTTAATCACTTGAGCGCTCTCCAAAAAGACCTAACCAAAATACAGACGCAACTTTCCAACGATATTCGGACCATACAAAAAACATTGAAGGGAAATCAGTGTTAGCCACTAGGATTTTCATCAACGCCGCTCGATATTGTATCAAGCGGCGTTTTGTTGTAAGAATTGGAACACCTCGAGATACGCTAATGGAACAGGGCAGGATACACCTGTATGAAATAATACCGGTAATCAATGCCGCTTGTATTCACCGAACAAATTTCCCAAACTGGTTTTTGCGCACGTTGCCTGTCCTTGAAAATCTCTGTATATGGCTAATGATCTGGAACCCTACGAGAATATCACACGCGTCTTTTGGATCAAAATCGAGCTGAAAGAAAATCAAAGGGCAGGCAGGCAAACTCTCGGAGACATTAAAGATGTCATGAGCGGCGAGAAACAACCCATTTATGATTTACATGACATCATTCATTTCATTATTCCCTACTTGGAGAATATGGGCATAAAGATCCACTGGTTTTGGCGGCTTGTAAGCTGGTTAAAACGAAAAAGGAGAAAGAACAACTTTGGTCATTCAAATCCAACCCCTGGAGACGGAAAACACCGGGCAAACTCATGAAGCGTTACATATCACCGAGCCCCGATCTACCCCGAATTTCTCTCAAGAGAATCCCCAAAGGATATCTGGGCACGCGCAAGACCATCCAACACATTCAGGCGTTAATTCGTCAAGGTGTGAAGGATTTCTACGTCCGACAAAAGGCCATAGATATCCTCTTCGACCGGGGAATCCGGGCCAAGGATTACCTGGGAGAGATCAAGGCGCTCTTCGAGTGGATGCAACAGAATGTGCGATACACCAAGGATCCTATCCGCCTGGAGGTATTGCATTCGGCAAAAAGAATATTGGAGTTGCGTGCGGGCGACTGCGACGATATGACCATCTTGCTTGGAGCGATGCTAGAGTCCGTGGGGCATCCTGTCCGACTTGTGGTCGTCGGTCCAACCCCACTCCGTCCGAACTTGTTTAGCCATATTTATTTGGAGGTGTACTACAAAGGCAAATGGATTCCCTTAGACGCTACAATGCCCTTCCCGATGGGCTGGGCACCTCGGACATTTGTTAAAAAAATATTCAGTATTGAGAGGAGGCCGAACATGTTATCTGAGATTGCCGCTCAACAAGCCAGCGCTACAACTCCACTGGTACCGGATTGGTTGCGAGGGCTCATCCGGGCTGTGAGGCGTGAAGGCATGCAGCCAAAAGATGAGCGGGTACGTAGACTTTATAGGCAACTGGATCAAAAGAAACTACTAAGCCAAAGTCCCTGGTTACAAGCGCGGTTACGTTATTTTTGGAAGAATGGCCTGGTCAATCGGTCACGTCCCATCACAACCCGGCGAATGAGGCAGGAATTGCGACGTTTGGGTATTCTGCCCCCCATTAGAGCTCGCCCTTTGCAGTCCACAGCCTTACGGCCAGTGCAGGCTCGACCCGTGACCGGACCGATCCGCCCTTTAGCGCAACGGGTCGCGCTGAGGCCAGTAGCCCCCAGACGAGGTTGACAGGGAAACGGGAGAAGTTCCCAGGTTGGGACGGCCAGGATTTGAAGAATAGCCAGCAGATCCACTTGGGCAAAGACCTATACCGGCAGTTCAATCGCTTCGAGCCCGCCCGGATCGAGCACGTCCGTCACCCCCGGCTCATTCCACCGGTGGTCGTGGAACTAGGCGAACTGGCAGGCTTGATCTACCGCTCCGACAAATGGCAGCCAGGACAACCGCGCACGTACATTCACTTTATGGAAAACCCGCCGCGTCTGGTCAGCAGCGTTACAGGCAAACAACTTTACATCGTAGGCGGCGATTATCGGGTCACCTCGCGCGGGATCGAAGGCTAACGCTGAATAGATTGAGAGATCACTGAGAGCAGAGAATGGCAAAGAAACGTTTATCTGGTCTGGATGAATTGATGATCGTGAACCCAGGCCTTCCAGATAAGGACAGGGAGCTTGGGTTGGGCGAGGTTTTCCTCGGCGAGGACGGCGCGCTTTATCGCCTGGAAGGATTGCAGGCAGAGGTATCCCCCAGGGAGTTAGCCGAATTCTACCTGGGCGAGGATGGCACTCTCTACCGGCTGGAAAGTTTTGGCCCATTAGATGACCCCCGTTTCGGAGAAGCAGAAGAAATGCGAACCCCATACAGCCGCTATTTTCTGGGCGAGGACGGTACATTATATCAGGTGATCAGATGATAAGCGCTTGCGAAGAGGCAGGCAAGGAGGCGCTCTTGTTGATTTAGCTTGAACAAATTCAATTAAATTTGTTGTTCACTTTCGAACGTAATTCATACTGTATACCAAAGATGCCAAATGATAATCTGAAAGGAGGTTACTATGGCAAAAG
>DATEDD010000397.1:0-4388 GCA_035286565.1 Anaerolineales bacterium | reverse complement strand
GTCTATCACAAGTCCGGCGAAAAGAGGTTGGTTGGGCATGAGGGGTAAAGGTCTTTCCGCTGTGGCAATACTCGCAATGGCATCGTTTAATAATTAACTCTGTCGGCCTTCAATGGCAGCCAG
The DNA here is from genome assembly GCA_035286565.1 of Anaerolineales bacterium. Lineage (GTDB taxonomy): Bacteria > Chloroflexota > Anaerolineae > Anaerolineales > Villigracilaceae > Villigracilis. Next base: position 4,265 of record DATEDD010000397.1, on the reverse strand, counting down.
GAGAATACCAGCGGCGATGCCCATGCGGTGATCCAGTAGATGGTTGATATCCATGCTGAAATCCAAATTCAATTGATACGCGAAAGGATTAAAGTTTTGCTTAAGGTCTGCTACACGGGTTGTGCCGACAGTGATGTCGTAATTTTGAGGGACAAGCGCGGTCAGGAAGCGGCGCACCAATGCCAGTCCCATGCTGTCTTCAAATAACTTACCGATCACTTTATCGCTGACATCCAGGATTTCCCATTCATCACGCAGAAGGGAGGCGAGTCCTTTGCGGCGAAGAGCCCCAACCTTTTGACCCGTAGCGCTATCTACGACATCGAATGCGGCGGAAAAGTCCATGATCTGGCGGGCTTTGATCATCAACACTTCCTGCGTCTTGCTTTCATCGGCATACACGCGGATATCCTCGCGCAGTTTGAACATCTTCTGTTCGCTGAATAAAACAAGTTGTCCGTTCGGCGCATAAAAGCGGAATTTGCCTGCCAGCGCAAAGACCTGTCGTTTGAGTAAATACTTGTTGTGTTGAAAAATTGGATTCATTTCTTCTCCTTAATGATTGGTTATTTCGGACAGCTTATTTCCCAACTCCAAAGGGACATCGAGAGTTATTATACGACCTGAACTCGTGTACCTTGCCCGGGCAGGTACAGGTAATCCACATTTGGAGGAACAACCGGGTTGGTCCAGCGATAGATCCATTTCGCAGCCGCTGATGGCAGGTTGACACAGCCATTACTGCGCGGACGTCCATAGTCATTGTGCCAGTAGGTTCCATGAAAGGCGTGACCCGCGCCCGTGAAGAACGAACACCAGGGAACGCCGGGCAGGTTGTAAATGTTTTCGACGGCGTCGCCAAAATTTGTCATGTGAATGGACGGTCCCTTGTGATAGCTGCGCCACTCGCCTTTGGGGGTATCCGTGCCGCGCTTCCCGCTGGCGCAACGGGCGGACAACACCATCTTATCGCCTTCAAAGGCGGTGACCATCTGTGTGTCAATATCCACGTGGATGAGTTTTTCTTCGTCCGGGACTTCCGGGGAGAGCTGGGTCAGTTCCTCGTCTGGGATGATGCGCATGTTGTAGGAAGGAACGAAGAAGTATTTTTCGAGTTCCTTGTCGTAGATTTCGTACCACACGCTTTTCTCTTCGCGCGTAACGACAACCTTTTTTACCCAATGGGTGGTTTCATAAAAAATGCGATGCGCGTTCTTGGCATAGAAATATGGCGAGAGATAGGTCAGGCTATATGGAACGGTGACCTCTGCGAGTTTGCCTTCAGGGGGAATCTCATAAATTGGTTTTTGGTAATGTGTTTCGACAGGTTGCAGCCAGCCTGAGAAGGTGTAACCGCCGTCCAATTGATACCAGGTGTTGTTGAATTTATTAACAATCATATCGCCTGGCGTTTCACCGAGCAGGTCTACGACCTCGTCAATGCGGAGCAGGTCGGTTTTATTTGCGGTCCGGTAGGGGGCGTCGTAGATCTGCACGCCGCTCCAGATCGCCCGTCCCTGCGAGGCGGGGGGAGCAGCCAAAGCGCGGTCCATGCCCAATTCGGAGAGAACAAGCCCGAGCACGCCTGAGGCGGATAGCTTTAAAAAGTCACGGCGGGAGAGTTGAGAGATGGTCATGGGTTTGTAAGTCTGAGATGTTTGCTGATGTTAATATTCTTACGCAATGATTTTAACGTTTGCGCGCCGTTGTGCCCCTTTGTAGACCTTGCGGTTAAAGGTATTCCTAATAATGTACGTTCACCACCGTCCCGACCGATGAGAAGTTATAGACCCATTCCGCATCGGGGATGGTGAGATTCACACACCCATGACTCATTGGCGTGCCAAAGTTATTATGCCAGTATGTGCCGTGGAGTCCATAGCCTTTGTAGAAGTACATAATATAAGGCACATCCGGCAAATAATAACCGGGTCCAGACATGGCGGCTGAACGCAGTTTGATCCAGATTTTATATTTGCCCGTCACAGTGGGCGTCTGCCAGGTGCCAGTCGAAACAACAAATGAGTTCACAATTGTATCGCCTTCGTAAGCATACACGCGTTGTTGCGAAAGGTTAACGTCAATCCAATGTTCGCCGCCATTGCCTGCCACTTGGGGCGGCACATAAGGCGCCACAGTCGGTGCAACATATTCGGGCGTGGGAGTATCCGGGACGATCTCAGCAGAGATTACAACGGATTCGCTGGTCACCTCTGCGGGAGGCGCGGCTAAAGCGACAAAGGGTGTTTCCGTTGGAATAACCAACGCTTCAAGGGTTGGAAAACTTGTTGGTAAAACGCTTGCTACAAGGGGTTGTGGTTCTTGAGTAAGCGTGGCTGTCGGCATTGTGGTAATAGTTGCCGTCGGAAAAATCTCCATTGCCACAGATTGCAAAACAACGGGCGTATAAGTTGGTTTTGCAATCTCAATTCGCGCGAAGGATTGAGCGGGGATGGTTTGTTCCTGCCTAGGCGCAGCAGGTGAAAAATTTAAGAGGGACGCCAACACGGGTGAATTTACCGCCGACCAGGCCGCGAACGAAAAGACCACACACCCCACCACAACCAATAGGATGGGAAGAATCAGACTTCGTTTCTTTTTGACAATTCCGCCCTTGGATACGTTCTGGATACCGCGTCTTATTGGACCTTTTGCCTGTTTCCAGTTTCCCGATGCGACTCCGCCCTGCGGCGTTTGAGGCATGGATTTGGGTATTTTTGAAAGAGAGTCATTCATTGATCACCTTTGGGGAAGTCTACTGATAAATACGCCAATAAATATTATAAGCCTATATTGCCACGTCATTGCGAGCCGGGCTTCTCGGCGAAGGAGCATCGCTCTCACAAAGACATGAGAAAAATGATTACCATCGAATTTCAACGGGCGTGCCAATCTCGGACCAATCATAGAGCAGTTGCGATTCATAAGCGCCCAACACCACACATCCGTACGAAATCGGTACGCCGAGATAACCTGCCCACAACTGTCCACCATTCGACAATATTGGCAGAGCATGGATGCCATTTTGCAAACCTCCAGCCCAATAAATGCCAAGCCAGTTGGGCATCCAGATATTCCATGTAGCGCCATAGGCGTTTGGAATTTTGTTCAACACACTAAAGTTCCCAGCGGCCGTGGAGTTGTTCATCCCGGTGGAAGAGACAAAGCTAAACACCAGCATATCGCCTTCATAGACGTACATATGCTGTTCAGAGATGTCAATTAGAATATATTTGTTCCCGCCGTATGTGGGCTGAGACTGGTTGGCGAACGTGTTGTCCTCTCCAATCGGCGCAAGATACTCGCTGGCAGGTGTATCCAAAATAATCTCAGCCTGTGCCATTGGCTCAGGAGTGATGGTTAGTGTTGGGGTAGGGAGCGAAGTTACAGTTGGCAGGGCAGTGTAGGTGGGTTTAGCGATCTCTGCCAAAGCAAAGGAACGAGCGTGCGTGGGAGTGAAAATTGGCTTATCCAACCCGAGCGCCGGGGAGGAGATCGCCGTCGATGCCGCAATGCCGATCGCGGTAATGATCAGAGCCATGATCATTACCGCAGAAAGCCGATTTCTTCGCGCAGGAGGTGTGGATTTGCTCATGGAGTAAAGGTGGGCAGCGCCGTTGGCAATACACTTTCATTTGTGATGAAACATAAAATGCCTTGTGTAACTCCCTCTGCGACCCGGTCCGTTTGTTTGGTGAGGATTTCACGGTCCAAATTCAAAAAACCCGTTTCAATAATGGCTGTAATCGTATTCGGGTCAATTTCAGAAAAGGCATGATACTCGGTCATATCAGATGTGATACTGCCTGCGTGATAGGTCATGCCTGTGATCTGCCGGTAGCGGTCTGTTAGACAGGCAGTCAGACGTTGGGCGCGATTTACATCGCGAGTCTCAAGCGAAGCCGCCACTTTGAAACCGGTTGCTTCATCATTAATGTATACGCATGAATCATTATGAATTGAAACCAGTGCCACTGCGCGATAACCGTTCAGGCGCGTGTCAAACTCGTTAAGCAGATCCACCTGGTAGCCTTTCGCAACCAGGCTTCTTTGCACAAGGGTGGCAATCTCAAGATTTAAATCCACTTCTTTAAGATCCGCCTGCCCATTCCCGTCCAAACAAACCGCGCCTGAATCATTGCCCGTGTGACCTGCAACAATGCCAATGCGCAACTGCGGCCGGAATGTAGTCGCAGCATTCGCTCCTGCTTGAGGCGTGAGCATCAAACGCAACTGCTCCTGCAAATTGCCCGCAAACAGACTGT
>DATEDD010000396.1:0-3614 GCA_035286565.1 Anaerolineales bacterium | reverse complement strand
AGCCAGCCTCATTAGTCATCTCGCCTTCTTGAGCGATGCGCGGCCCGCGGTGAGGCGGGATGGCGACCAGCAAGTCATAGCGGAATGATCCTTGTCCATCGAAGGCAAGCTCATGTGCGGTTGAATCAACTTGCGTCAATTTGTGCAGTGGATGAAAGGCAACGCCTCGATCCGACAGCATTTGCTTCACCGCATCGCCCAGGGCTGGTCCCGCTACCGGCATAGGTTGCGGCTCAGGCGTGAAGAGATGTACTTCAGCTTTATCACTCAAGCCGCGCCTGCGGAATGTATTGGCAATGAGCATAGCGCCTTCGTGCGGTGCGCCGGGACATTTATAGGGCAGGGAGCTTACAACCACAGCCACCTTTCCACCGGCGAAGTTTTGCAAAGTATCGCGCAGTTTCGTTGCTCCATCGAACGTGTAGTAGGTTTGCGCGCTCTCCACCAATCCGGGGATGGCGCCGGGGGCTAGTTCCGCGCCGAGGGCGACGATAAGATAATCGTAATTCAACGTCTGCGCGCTGGTCTGCACGCGGCGATTCGACAGGTCAATCGCCTGCGCTTCAGCCAGAATCAACTCGACGCCGGGGCGGACGAGTTGGCGCACATCCCGTGTGATCTGTCCCGGCTGGCGGTCACCAGTCATCAGCCACAGGAATGAGGGCGCAAAGGCATGTTGGGGATTCTTCTCAACTAACACGACGCGATGTTCATTCGGAAGGAGACGCCGTAGTTCGTTAGCGGCAACCAATCCACCGATGCCGCCGCCCAGGATAAGCACGGTCTTACCAGTCATAATTTCACCTCTGAGTTTCAACTAATAGTATTGACCGATAACAAAATATTGCCCGCAACACGAAGCGCGTCGAAGGGACAAGCGGGGATGCACAAGCGGCAGTCATAGCAACGTTCGATGTCAATGTATGGCGGTTCATCATCGTCAATCCGCATGATGGCGCGCACTTTGCAAACCTCAGCCGCGAGACAGCGGCGGCAGGCGCGGCAGTTCTCAGTCTGAAGGTGGATGCGAATCTCGCGTGCCACAGATTTCTCGTGTTAAAACACCAGCACCTTGTCGGCTACCAGTGTCCAGTCGGTGAGCAATTCCATGCTCCCGTTTTGGATGTTTTCCATTAATGCGTCCTGCCCGAGACCTCGGGCTTTCTGGCATGTGCCTCAGGTGGCCACCTCGCCGCCGCGCAGAACGGAACTCAACATGCGCTCGACGTTGTAGTATCCCTGCGGCGTTTCCTGTCCGCGTGTGGCACATTGCACGCCGTCACCCATCAAAAATACGCGCACATGCGTTTCGGGTCGCTTGGCGAGATTCATAGCGAGCCGCAAGGCATTGTAGGGGCGTTCATTTCCATAAGGGCCATCGTTAATAATGAGCAGGTAGTTTGTCATTTTAGTTTCGGGCATGAAATGAGTTCCTTTTCTGTCACTTTCCTCGGGCAAGTTCAGCGGAAGTCTCTAAATGTTCCAACAGTACTTGCCGCATTAAGTCGCAAGCCTGTATGATCTTGGGATTACTCAACTTGTAGAAAACGTTCAATCCCTTACGCCGCGATGTGACGATGCCCCTCTGCCGCATGATTGCCAAATGTTGCGACAGATTTGCCTGGCTGATTTCCAAAGCTTCTGCCAGCGCAGTTACTGACAATTCGCGGGCGCGCAATTTGTCTATGATTTCCAGCCGTTTGGGATTGGCTAATGTATGACAGATACTCGCATGGAGTTTATATATTTGACGGTCAGTCATTTGTTATCTTCTTTATATTAGAAATTTAGAATATTGTAATGTTCTCATGGGGAACTGTCAACTTTTTTCCATGCGCCAAACAGCGTATACCCAAACGAGCGGAATTGCTCTACTATGGTTTTAGCAGCTCAAATAAAATACTATACGGAAGCCTTCAAAGTCAATGGCATATTTTTGATTGTTGAATAAGCAGGAATGGAGATCATTGTGATGGGTTTTGGCTTTTTGATGATGTTGCTCGTGATCGGCGTGCCTCTTGTGGGCATTATTGTGTTGCTTGTATGGCTGGCAAATCGTTAAAAAAAATAGAATTGGAAAATCGTATGAGTAAAAAATCGGTCAAACCTGGGGAAAAAAGCGCTGAAAAAGAATGGCCTGTTGTCGTCTATATGTGGGTTTTTGGTCTCGCTCTGCTTGGATATCTCATCGTCGGAGAAGGAATTTTTGAAGCAAGACCCCATCCCATCCACTGGCTGGCTGGACTGATTGGCGGTCTAGCGGGTATCCCGCTCGGCTGGCTGTGGTATCGCTGGCGCGGGGATGTGTTTTAAGGAGTGTATAAAATGAAACATGAAAGAATTCATATTCCAAACCTTTCCTACATCACGGCTTTTATCATCGGCGTCATCCTGTTCGTTGTGTTTTGGAAAACCTGGTTCGGTTCAGCCTTCAGCGCGGTGCTTCTCGCAGGGATGGCTGGTGTGGCAGTCGCAGTGACGGTGTTTTGGCTCGGAAATGAAATTAAACATCGTAACAATAAGGAAAAATAATCTTGGTTCAGAATCAAACGACTCTTCCTCCAGGGCCAGAATTCAAAACTGCCTGCGGCGGGAAGATAAAAGATACATCCAAATATCCAGGCGCAGACTATCGCGGCGAACGGATCTATTTCTGTACGCAGGCTTGTCTTGATATGTTTCTGTTGGATCCTGATCCATTCATGGCGGGTGAGGTTGAACATCCAGATTAATGGCAATATGACAATCAGGATATGTTTCCTGATAAATATCATAAGCAAAACAGCGCATTACAAAACAAGTGGAAATGCGCTGTTGTTCATTTTATGCAGGATGTAAGATGGGGTTCGAAGCAAGAAATAAAATATTTTTCTCAAGGAGCACGAAATGACAACACAAACCATGTCCAAAGAATATCAGCTTGCTGACATTCCATTCACTCAATCCCTGTTCACAAGCAAGGCCATGTCCTGGCTGTGGCTCGTCATCCGTCTGTACCTGGGCTACCAGTGGATTGAATCGGGTTGGGGCAAGATCACCAACCCCGCCTGGATGCAGGGCGGCGAAGCGCTCAAAGGTTTCTGGGCACGCGCCATCCTCATCCCTGAAGCGCCTGCGCGCCCGTTGATCGCCTTCGATTGGTATCGAAATTTCATTCAATTCATGCTGGATAGCGGCAATTATGTCTGGTTTGCCAAGCTGGTGGCTGTGGGTGAACTGCTGGTAGGCGCAGCGTTGATCCTGGGTATTTTCATCTGGTTATCAGCCTTCATCGGCGGCTTCATGAATTGGAACTTCATGATGGCGGGTTCTGCCAGTGTCAACCCCGTATTTCTTATTCTGTCCATACTGCTTGTCCTTGCCTGGAAAACCGCAGGCTGGATTGGACTCGACCGCTGGCTTTTGGTGCAGGTGGGCACACTCTGGCAACCCGGATTATTGTTCCAACGCAAGTAATATTGTTTTACCTAAAATCACAACCTCCCGATTTCAATCGGGAGGTTGTGATTTTAGGCCTGATTGATCGTGTTCACATGAAACATCTGTAGGATGGGTTAAAGCAAAAGGGACTCCCGAGAGATGAGGAGTCCCTTTTTGTCTTCTGTACTGCAAAT
>DATEDD010000395.1:0-3999 GCA_035286565.1 Anaerolineales bacterium | reverse complement strand
TTAAGAGCTCCAGCCATTAATCCACGCAGGAAGAAACGACCAAGGAAAATATACACAAGCAGAGTCGGCAACGCGGCAAGCAAGGTCGCTGCCATTAATACGTTCCATTGCACCAGCTGACTACCCGCCAGATTATTAAGTGCAACCGTCACAGGCCAGTGGCTCTGATTGGTGAGGATCACCGCGAAGAGGAATTCATTCCAAGCTTGCGTGAACTGCCATATGATCACAACGGCAAAACTTGGGGCCGACAAGGGAAACATGATATAACGATATAAACCGATTAAGCTTGCGCCGTCGATTCGGCCGGCTTCGAGGATCTCTGATGAAATGCCGGCATAATAATTGCGGAAGATCAGAGTTGTGATAGGTATGCCGTAGATGATATGCACCAGGATAAGCCCGGGAATATCCCCATATAGCTTGATAAATTGCATAAACTTCACAAGGGGAATCAGAATGCTCTGATATGGGATGAACATTCCAAACAGGATCAAGGTGAAGATCAGATTGGAATTGGGGAATTTCCATTTAGAGAGAAGATAGCCATTCACTGAACCAAGCAAAGCAGATATTAAAGCTTCCGGAATGACCATGGTGAGGCTGTTGCCCAGATTGGGTGCCAGCTGTTCATAACCGGCGACGAAATTATCGAAGTGGATCCCTCCCGTCGGCAGGGTCCACATCGTCTGCAAATCAATTTCTGTTATTGGCTTCAGCCCTGTAAGAACCAATAAATAAACGGGCAGCAAATAGACCAAGGACAGCGAGATCAGGAGGAGATAAAAAAGAGTTCTTACTGCTGTACGGCGGCTCATAACTCTGCCTCCGTCCGTATACTATAGATTAAATACGGGATGACCAGGAGCGCCACACTGATCAACATCAAAATACCAATCGCGGCGCCTTGAGCATAATTGGTACCGTCGAAAGTAGTCGTCCACATATAAATTCCGGGAACATCGAGTCGCAGATCCTTATTGCCAATTGCCACGATCAGGTCGAATATCTTGAGGGACATATGTCCCAGAATGATAATTGCACTTAGCGTGACGGGTTGCAGCATTGGAAGGATAATATGGCGATAAATCTGCAATTCACTGGCGCCATCCACGCGCGCGGCTTCCCGCAAATCATCAGAGACACTTCGAATACCGCCCAGATATAAAGCCATGGTAAAACCAGACAACTGCCAAACCGCCGGAATGACGGTGAATACCATGCCCCACGGCGGGGGTGATCCGTGCCAAAGGCTGATCAGGAAATCGAGGCCAAATGTCTTGAAGAGGAGATTTATGCCGGTGATACGCGAACCTGTCGCCGGGTTCATCAGCCATCCCCAGACTACACCTGATGCGATGAACGAAATGGACATGGGAAAAAGGAAAATCCCTCGAAACAGGGCTTCGCCCTTGAGTTTTTGATCCAACAAGATGGCCAGGCTTAGTCCGATGATCAAACAACCCAAAATGAAACTAACAGTGAAGACCCCCGTATTGCGCAAATCGATCAGGAAGCGTTGATCGTGGAAGAGCAAATCAGTATATTGTTTTAGGCCCACCCAGGTATAGTCCGCGTTTAACCCCTTCCATTTACTTAGAGAAACCCGACCTGACCATGCAATAAAACCATATACAAAAATAGCGACAGCGGCAATAGAAGGAAGGAGCAAAGCAGCTGAAAGTATCTTTTCATCCTTGAACATTGAGACGATCACCAATACACCGGAGTAAAAGACAAGCCCCCCAATGAGAAGTCCGATGGATGTCAGATTCTTGCCAGCAAAATTCAGTTCTGTTTTTGCGATCAAACTAATAGAGCTGATGCCTGCGATTATCAAAACAATCGCCAAAATGAATTGCGGCACGCGAAGCGAAAAACTTCGTGTCATTAGCTACACCGCATTGAGTTGCCACATAACCTATGATAATGTCGCATAATCGTAGTGTCTGAGATTATACCTGCCAAGTTACAAGTGTTGACACTCAAAACTGTAGCTGGAGCGGGACGGCAAAATTATATTCAAAATGGGCGGCTCATTATCGAGCCGCCCATTCTCTTACTTCTGAACTGTCAGTTTACTGGCACGCGCCGTCAGATTTGCACGCATCTGCTAACGCGGCTTGGAAGTCCGCAACCTTGGTCGGATCGGCCAGGAAGAGACCTAAAGCAGTATCAATCTTGGATTTCCAGGAGTCGTTTGCAACTACGCCATGGGTTAAGCTGCCAACAACTGTGTCGGTTGACCAATCTGTCCCTGCGGATTGCAGATACTCGTTGAATAGTGACTGATCGCAATCAGTGCGGGCACAGATCGAGCCTTTGACCGGGTTGAACGCTTCCTGGCCCTCCTTGGAAGCAGCAACGGTCAACCAGGCATTGGTTTCATCAGGGTGTTTGGCATTCGCAGGCAGCACGAAGCTGTCAGAAAGGAACACGAAGATACCATCGGTGCCTGGAGTCGGAGCCCAATCGAAATCTGTATGAGCCGTCAAGCCGAGGCCATCAGGCGCGGCATTTTCAAGATAGCCATCGGCCCAGTCGCCCATGATGTTGAAGGCAGCGTCACCATTGGTCACGAGCTGGGTAGCAGGCTGCCAGTCGGCTAACTGCGCGTGATCGCTGTTGGTGTGAGCCAAAGCATTGGCAAAGTTATCCAGGGCGGCTGTGACCTCAGGACTGTTCCAATCGGTTGCGCCGGTCCAGAGACCATTCCAAGTGTCGGCGCCTAAGGATCCAATCAGCACGTTTTCGAAGAGATGCATTGCCGTCCATTGCGGGCCAAGTGATAGACAGATCTTGCCAGCGGCTTCGATCTTGTCACAGGCGGCGAAGAACTCATCCCAATTAGTTGGAACAGCGGCTACACCTGCGTCCGTGAGGACTGTCGGGTTGTACCACATCACGTTCGAGCGATGAATGTTAACTGGAACGCTGTAAGGATGCCCATCCTTGGAAATAAGCGGGATGAGAGTGGCGGGTATTACATCAGCAAAACCAGTCTGGCTGAAGAAATCATCCAAAGGGGCGATCTGATCGGCAGCAACATAAGTACCGATAATTTCCTGACCGGCATGAGCTTGCCACGAATCAGGTGCGTCGCCAGCTTGCAAACGAGTCGCCAATACGGCGCGGGCATTCGTGCCGGAGCCGCCAGCCACGGCAGCGTTGACGAATTCAATATTCGGGTATTTGGCAGCAAAGACCTTTGTCATTGCGGTCAAACCTGCGGCTTCACCACCGCCGACCCACCAGGAAAATATTTCTACCTGTGACTTGGCAGCGGGAGCCACGGTTGCGGGAGCTCCGCATGCAGTCAGCGCCAGCGAAGCGACGACCATGAAGCTCAATAGTGCGAATAACTTTCTATTCATTTCTTCTCTCCTATTTCGAATGTTGAACGGTAACAGACGTACGGCTTGATATAGCGAGTGTATATTTGCGGTCTTCACCTCCTTTCAACGTTCATCGGTCTTGAAATTACACCGTCCACAACGATGGCGATGGCTCCGATCAAACTTGCATTGGGTCCAGAAGAGGATTAATTGCACTTTGGCTTGCGCCGGCCGATCACAGGCAGGGAATTACGCGCATTGGTCTCGTGGATGGCGGGTAAGAGATACTTTCCGGTCCCACACAAAGGGCCGCCAAGGTGGATTGGTTCAACCCGGCATTGACAGCCGGTTGTGCGCGAGAGATTGGTGATTGGGTGTGAATCAGCCGAAGCACGAGCGAGACGTTTGTTTCGCGAACAAAAGCCTGATCAGCACTATTCTTATTCATTTACTTGGTCAGTATGTTGGAGCAACAAACTTATTATAGTCCGCGCATCGGTTTTGGTCAACTCAAAAAATCTATGTTACATGAAACGAAAACCGTGGAGGATGGAGGTCCTCCACGTGTTCAGAAGCGGGCGCAGTTAAGTTGACTTCAGCGCATCCCAACCGGCATACCTGGCTTCGCTTCCGAGCTCGGCTTCGATTCGAAGGAGTTGGTTAT
>DATEDD010000394.1:0-3823 GCA_035286565.1 Anaerolineales bacterium | reverse complement strand
AAGCGCTATCGTATTAAAGGCCGCGGTCGAGGAAACAAATGTGGATCGAGAGCGAAGCGCCCAGGCAAGTGCAAACACAAACAAAGCGATCCATACCATCGCAAGCCAAAGCGTGTAATTCGTTTCTGGATATTTTTCATCAACGGCAATATAGGCATGCCCGAAAGAAAAGAACAATGCCAGCCACAGCGTAGTAATAAAAGCGGATTTATGCGCCTGCCGTAGAAATAACCAAATCACAAAATATAATATCCCGCCAAACGCAACAGACACCAGCAAGGAACGTATCCCCGCTGTCGGTTGGATCTGCCCTGCATTGGCTGAGAGTAATGCCAGCACAGGGTAAGCGCTGATCGCAATGGGAAACCAGGGGGTATTTAAAATACCATTAAGTACTTTTTTCATAAAGAAATATTCTCTTGCCCGCAAAAGGATTACTCGCAAATCTTTTTCTGAATAAAATCATCCACGGCATCATCCAGCGTTTCCTTATTCATAAAATCTGTCATGATATCGCAGGCCTGCAAGCGCTGGAACTTATCTGTTATCACAAGTTTCGTGGTGGAGCGCATTTTATCCAGGTCACCCAATACTGCATTTGCCTGCAGAAAAGGCATCCACTCCAATCCATCTTCAGGGTAATATCCCTTATCCAAAGCCTCCTCCAATAAATCAGGGATTTGCTCCCAGTCACCACGCTGTCGCGCAAGGTCAGCTTTTTGATAGGTATAGCACCAACCTCGTTCAGGCTCTTCGCCAAAAACCCCGGCTGGCGGAGTTTTAAAATCACCTTCTGTGACTACATTATCCAAACGGGAATGTGGCGCAACCAGCAACAACCTGTGCAGATCGTATTGAGACAACTCAGGCGCATCGCCATTGATAAATCGCACACAACTATTTGAAGAAGTCTGGATCATCACCAGCACATTCCTAAAATCGCGTTCCAAATAATTACCGCGCCGCAACGGAGTTTCCATACCTCCGTTCGTTATGATCTGTAACACAGCGTCATCGCTCAAAATGGCGGCAGGCAATTTTACTTGAATCGGAATCGTATTTTGTTTTTCAGGATAATAGATCAAATTCGCCGGTCCCCATACAAAATAATCCTCGCTAAGCGGGCTTCCTGGATAGGAAGCGATCAGGGTCGTCCCTGCTTTTATTTGCGGCGCGCGCCACGATACCTGCCACCAAAAATTAAGTGTGGACTCGGTCTCATTCACGGCTTTTAGCGAATTGCCATAATGAGTCATCACGGCAATACCAACCAAAAATCCGGTCAGCGTCATTCGTAAAGTACGGGAGGATAAATTCTCGATGACAACCGCCAAAGGGATCACAGCCCCTATGGATGCGATCAATGTATAGCGTGAATAATCGGGCAATGTGACGTGACGATTCGCAAAGATGATGGGCAACAGCCCGCCCGTGATCGCGATCAACGCCACCCACAACCTTTCCCGCCTCTCGCTGGACCGTGAGCCTGATTCAGTATCTGAATCATTTTCCACTCCCCAGTGCAAGGCAACGACAAGGAGTGCCGCGGCGAACGCGGCTATCCCAAACCCCATCCAGACATCGCGCAAGCGCAATGGGAATGCGAAAAGATAAACAGGCAACGTCCATGCCAGCGCGGATACAGTGAAAATATCCTGTATCAGATAATTCAACCACCACAAACCAGTCAATGGGGCAGAGAACAAAAGCGAGATTTGCAGACTCAAATCTGTGGCTCTCCGTTCAGACGTAAAAAAGAACAAACGCCAGGTTAAGAACCCAACAGCAACCAGCAAAAATGGCAGGCTCGCCAGAGCCGCTTTTTGCAATTTCTCCCGCACCGAGTTAGTTTGAGTCCTCCACATCAACAGGAAAATACAAGCAAAACGAAATGCCTCGATACCGATGAAATATTCCATCTGGCTCAAATATCCCCATCCCGTAAGGATGGAAGCAATTGCATAGAAAATGCGCGGCCCCTTCCCTGCGGATAAAATTGACTTGACCGTAAAAGCCACAGAGGCTACCGCAAGGGATAACCCCAAAATATGCGACTGATAATCAATGGCATTGATCTGTGAAAGAAAGCCCGGGTAGACTGTGAAGAAGAGTGCAGTGATCAAATTTGAAAACTGTTTCTTCTCCCAAAGCATCTGCAACGTCCAATACAGGCACAACCCGCCCAAAAAACGGAATAAATACGCGCTCAAATGATAATAGTAGGATTCAACTCCAAAAATCGAGAAGAGGGGAATCATTGCCAGTGCGCGGCCGGGACGGTCGCCGCGAAACACTTCATGAAAAAAATTCGCGCCGCCCACCAATCCATCGTACATCAGATACCAGTCATCATTGAGATACCCCATCTTGTGCGCCAATGGCAAATACGCAATTGCGGATATGACCAAAAGGATCAATACACCCAACCAGTTCTTTTTTTGCATTCCTTTGTTCACTTTCTCTTCATAAGAAAATCGGCAATCTCAAAATCAAGTTCTTCGTCAATGTCCCACGCTTCAGCGGCCTCAATCTCGAACATAAAGGGCTTGTCGCCAATGCGATGATGCTTCCTCAGGAGATTTTCGCGAGTGAAAAGATACAAGCAGGAATTCTCTTCGTAAACAGGCGGTAAATCCTGGGTTTGGATCAATTCAAGAGGGTTGTGATTGACGGGGTGCCCATCCTGAAAATACAAACGCGTTTGCAGGCGAGTCACTGAAAAGAGCGAGTCGTAAACAGGGTAATTGGTAAATAGTGCTTGAATGGCACGCGAAACAGTTTCGGGTTTGAGAAGGGGGTTTGTGCTATGCGTTTGCAAATAAAAATCCGCGTTTACCTGTGCGGTGTCGTGTAATAATATCTCGTTCATCGGCACATCGTCAGCACGGAGATGCTCGGGACGCTGGATCAGCTTGACGGTAGGAAAGAAGCGGCGCACTCCGTCCATCACAGGCTCGGAGTCAGTATCCACCAGCACGGTTTCGATTTCCGGCACGGCGAGCAGAGTCTCAAGGATGTGATGAAAAAGGGGTTTGCCCGCGAGCGGGCGATTATTTTTACCAGGCACACGCTGGCTGTGGTGACGCATGGGAACAAGGGCGGCAAGTTTCATCCCCCAATTTTATCTTACGTTTCTCCAGCATACAAATTTGGAGATTTGCTTTATTGATCCCCCTCACCGCCACCTGCACTGCCAGGCTGTTCCACGCGAATGATGTCACCGTGATAGTTGATGACCACTTTGAAGCCCATCATACCGAGATAGGCGCGCATATCCTCCGGGATGCCGTTTTGCATGAGCGCGTCAAATTGCTTGTCAATGTTTTTAAGCTGTTGTTCGATGATCGCTTTTGAGAAGGGATCTTCCTGACCCATCATTTTTGCGGTCTGCTCGGAGATGAGATCTTCACTGCCTTTCATCATTTCAGCCATTTGTGCCAGCACAGCACGGTCGACTTGCTCGGCGGGGATGTGGCGGCGAAAGCCGGCGTCATTTACCACGTAGCATGGGTCGCTTCCAATAAACGCGGATTCAGCAAGGTGTCCTGCTTCGTCTATCACAAGTCCGGCGAAAAGAGGTTGGTTGGGCATGAGGGGTAAATGTCATTCCCCATTCGGGGAGGATGTGCGAAGAGCCACACTTGCACCGTACGCCACATTGTCCCGACGCTTTTTCGGGAGTGCGGTGAGCTCTCCCGAAGAGGCCAGAAGCAATCACTAACTCTGTGAGGGATTGCTTCCCTTCGACAGGCTCAGGACACCGCGCCGCTACATCTGCCCTGGCGGGCGGTGCCAGGGAGAACAAGAGCGCTCAGCCCTCCGC
>DATEDD010000393.1:0-2653 GCA_035286565.1 Anaerolineales bacterium | reverse complement strand
ATGGGACAAAGTAAAACACATCCATCGGGATGTAGATCTTACCCGAATGAAGGCTGGGGCTTTCGACCAAACTCTTTTGAACCGGATCAATTTCGGGCGGGGTGGGAGGCGTGCCGTTGTATTGATTCAGCCACATGGGGACGTAATTGGTGTGGGCGTAAAAATCCTGTGCTGTATGGGTCAATCTTCCAAAGGCGCTCCAGGCTGAAAAAACTTCGGAAGAAAGCAGGGAAGAAGTCACAAGGCCACGTTGTTCGCTAATATAACGATACCCTGCATCAATGGCGTTGTTGTCGAAATGATATTCGTCGTGGCCGATCTGTCCGCGCAGGGAATCCTGTTTGCAGTTCGCGGCAATCATGATCTCAAGCGCGCGCGGACTCACGCGGTCACATAAGGCTTCGCGGGTCATATCTTCGTGAATGGGGATAAGCATTCTAAAATTATAAGCGAGGCACGTGCAACGCGCGTAAAGTGGTTATAATGCGCGCATGACTTTTTACACTGCAAAAGGCGACGACGGCACAACCGGCTTGCTCGGCGAGGGCCGTGTCCCAAAATATCATGTCCGTATGGAAGCGATCGGCGCATTGGATGAAGCCTCTGCCGCGCTCGGGTTGGCGCGCGCGCAATGCAGTGCATCACAAACCGCGCCCATTTTGCTTGAAGCGCAACGCGATCTTTACAAGCTGATGGCGGAGGTGGCCGCCACACCAGAGAACGCACAACGTTTTCATTTTATTGATGAAGCGCGCGTGGGATGGCTGGAAGAAAAAACCGATGAACTTAGCAAAATCGTTGAGATGCCAAAGGAATTCATTTTGCCCGGTGATACACTCGGCGGCGCAACGCTTTCCATGGCGCGCGCCATCGTCCGCCGCGCAGAACGATGCGTGGTGAGTCTCTTTGATGAAGAAGAGGTTGCCAACCCTGATCTGCAACGATATCTTAACCGGTTGTCATCTTTGTGTTTTGTGCTTGAAATCCTTGAAAATCAAAACGCGGGGAAGAAGACAACGCTCGCAAAGCCATAAAAAAACGAGACTCATCCATGCAATGATATTTAACGCAAAACCGCCACACCTGCCCTGGCGGGCGGTGCCAGGGAGACGCCAAGTTTTTTCTTTGCGCCCCTGCGGCTTTGCGTTAAGAACTTCTCACAAAACGAGCTGGCTCTCGATACTCGACCACCAGCTCCACTCATGACATAGATTTTATTTACGACAAGGTGAAACATGACAGGCACTTTCATTAATATCGCCGCCATTCTTTTTGGTGGAACCCTTGGTTTAATTTTTGGCGCGCGTATTTCTGAGCGATATAAAACAACTGTGATCGCGGGTATGGGGCTATTTACAGCGGCCTTGGGTTTGCAAATGTTCCTCAAAAGCGGCAATCAGCTGATCGTGCTCGGCGCATTGATCATTGGCGCTTTAATAGGAGAATGGCTTAAGATCGAAGACAGACTACAAGCCTTCGGACAGGCTCTCGAACAGCGCTTTTCACAAGGGGCCGAAACAGGTACAGGCTCAAAATTCGTGCGCGGATTTATGGTTGCTTCGCTTTTATTTTCCATCGGTCCGATGGCCATTCTTGGCTCAATTCAAGACGGTTTGACGGGCGACTACAACCTACTCGCAGTGAAATCCACATTGGATGGTTTTGCATCCATCGCATTTGCATCCACGCTTGGAGTTGGTGTGCTGTTCTCCTCGATTATCACCCTGATCTATCAAGGCGGCATCAGCTTGTTAGCCGGGCAACTCAACGCCATCGTCACCGTGCCGATGATGAACGAAATGACAGCTACCGGCGGGGTGATCTTGTTGGGCCTTGCCATCAGCAATCTTTTGGAAATCAAGAAGATCCGCGTGGGGAATTTCCTGCCTGCGTTGGCGGTTGCGCCGTTGATCGTGTGGATCATTGAAGTTTTGAAATAAGAAAAAAGCATCCGCAAATGCGGATGCTTTTTGTGACTCCGGGGGGATTCGAACCCTCAACCAATTGCTTAAGAGGCAACTGCTCTGCCGTTGAGCTACGGAGCCATTTTCTAAACTTGCGGACGGTATTATACCGCAAAGAAAAAGAGTGTCAATAAAATTTGTTTGCAGGTCATGGCCTTCTCAAAGTCCGGAGTTTCGATATCTTGTACATGGATTTACCCCTGCGGGCACAATGTTACGATGGATTTGCCTCCGCAGTTTTATCTTGACCTGCACCGCTTCGCTCTTAACCGAGGGTTGATTCGGTTTCGAGAAGCATTTTCTCCTTTTTGAAGCTTTTCATTGTATTTGCAAATGGATAGACGTATAATTTCGCCTAATAAGCAATCATACAAAATCAATCATGACGATCATGAGAGTAAGTCGCACAAAGTTCCAAGAATACCATCTTGAAGTTGTTCAGGCACTGACTGCAATAGGCAATCCAACTTTTGGCAAAGCAGTCCAGCAAGACCGTGGTTCCCAACTCAAGCATCTTGGCATCACCTTCCCTGACCTGAGACGGCGAGTCCGACAAGGCTTCTCCTTTTACAGGCTGCCAGAGGAGCAGGTGTTAGAAGTATGGGACGCTCTATGGCGGACATCGCCTTATGGCGACGTGCTATTTGCCGCCCTCGAGTTCTACGCACCTATCGTTCGGAAGCAAGTCA
>DATEDD010000392.1:0-7116 GCA_035286565.1 Anaerolineales bacterium | reverse complement strand
ATTCTTCATACCTTCATCAGTAGGAACAGAAAGTTGATGTTCCTGCCAGCCAGAAGTTTCTGAATTCACAATTTCATCGAGGCGCAAGAGACCTTTGTTTGTAAACACTAACGTGTCGGGCAAAAGACAACCGCCCTGCGCGATCTCCCCAAACGCGTGATCATATACTTTCAAGAAGCCAACAGGGCCAGTAGCCTGCCCTGCGGAGGTGAGCACCATCGAACCGCGCGGGCGTAATCGTGAAAACGAGAAGCCATTTCCGCCGCCTGTCTGCTGGATCAAGGCGGCGTCGCGTAAAGTTTGGAAGATGCCCGCGCTGTCGCGTCCCATGTCATCGGTGATCGGGAGAACAAAACATGCGGCCAACTGCCCAAGCGGAGTCCCTGCGCCTGTAAAAGTAGGAGAGTTCGGGAAAAACTTTTTGCTGGATAATAAATGGTAATACTCAACTGTGCGCTTCTGAACGTCCGCACCCCATTGTTCTTCCACTTTCGCAACGTGATACGCAACGCGCCAGAACATCTCTTCCACATTTTCGGCAGGCTTGCCATCATCACCGCGGCGAACGTAACGCTTCATCAACACCTGACGCGCGTTATTTGTAAGTGCCGCTTTGGGCAATCCCTTCTGCACAACGGGCGTGGGCAGTAGACCGTTCTTTATTTTTGGTTCAGCAGATTTCGCAACCATTTGGTACTCTCCTATAAAATTTGGTGTATTGAACAAAACAGGCAAAGATGGGTCTCCGCCAGCAACGGAGACATCCTTGCCTGAAAATTAATCCTCGAGTAACTTATCTATTTCGGTGCGGATGGACTTTAGATCATCGAATCCCAAATACACGATCGCATAACGGACATAAGCGATCAGGTCGACTTCCTTCAAGGTAGCTATGACAAGATCCCCCACAACTCGTGAGGAAACTTCGGCTTTGCCCAGCCTGGTCAGTTGAGTCTCTACTTGTCCGATCATACGCTCGATATCCGCGGCAGAGACCGGACGCTTGGCACACGAAATGCGGATGCCGCGTGCCAGTTTCTCACGGTCAAACTCCTCCCGCGCGCCATCCTGTTTGATGATGAGCGGCGTAGCCAGGATGGGACGTTCATAACTGCTAAAGCGCTGCCTGCACTTCAAGCATTCGCGGCGGCGACGAATACCCCCATGGCTGTCGTGGGAAGTATCCAAAACTTTGGAATCATGATGTTTGCAATACGGACAACGCATCCGAAGAGTGCTCCATTTTTAGAACAAATGTAAGAGCCATATATGGGCATTTTAACCGTTTGTCCCCGTATATATGGTCAAAGTGATTGGCATTTTAGCATCAACCCAAAGCATTGGCAAGGGATGAAAGGTATGCGCGAATCTTAAAATATTGCAGACATTTCCCCCGCTTCATACTTAACCGAAAATTGACTCTGTTTCAACAGGCTTTTAGAAAACAGCATGCCTCGTGAGGGAGTGCCCTTCATGCTGAAGGATCTCCTTTGACGCGCCAGAGATGCTGCGCTTATCTGCACTACAACAAACGCACGAAGTCCCCGCAGCAAAGCGGAGTGGGAGTGCGGCGCAATATCACTACCAAGAAACAAGTCGCAGCACAATAAAAAAAGGGTGCAAAGTCCGCTTTGACAAATCCCCCCTGCCCTGCTATACTCGTCCCAGTTTGAGTTGACTTTTACTGTCACAGGGTTGGCAGTTTGTTTGGTAAGGCGTTTGTGTTTGAAACCTGCACAGGGACCTCGCGCGAGCAAGTCAGCGGAGGTCTTTTTTTTATTCGAAGTTGGCGTAAGAAAACAACTACCACCAAAATATTGACCTTATCCGCCACAGGCGGTTTAAATAAATCTATTAATCAAAGAGGTATATAAAATTATATGAGTAAGAAAAACAAGTTAAGAATTATCCCGCTCGGGGGGCTCGGCGAAGTGGGAAAGAACATGATGGCCTATGAGTTCGGAGGCGACATCATTGTAGTTGACGCTGGCATTATGTTCCCCAAGAACGACATGCTCGGCGTGGATTACATCATCCCAGATTACGAGTATTTAAAGAAAAGAGCCAACCGGGTGCTGGGGATTTTCATCACGCATGGGCACGAAGACCATATCGGCGCAATCCAACATGTGATCGCGGATATTCCTGCACCCATCTATGCCACGCCGCTCACACGCGGATTGATCGAAGGCAAGTTATTACGAAATAATTCACAGCTCAAAGTCCAGATCAAAACCATACAAGCGGGCGAATCGAACAAGATCGGTCCTTTCACGATTGAATATTTCCATGTCAGCCATTCGATACCGGATGCAGTCGGGCTTGGCATTACCACGCCTGCGGGACTGGTTATTCACATGAGCGATTTCAAATTCGATCATACCCCCGTGGACGGCTGGCCTACAGATTTTGCAAAACTGGCAGAGTTCTCCACTCGCGGCGTAGACCTGCTCCTTTCAGATTCGACCAACGCAGAACGCCCAGGCTGGACTCCGTCCGAGTCTGTGATCGGGCCCGCCTTTGACAAGGTCTTTGCCGAGGCAAAAGGCCGTGTCATCGTAGCCACATTCGCTTCGTTGATCTCCCGCATTCAACAAGTCGCAGATGCCGCCGCCAAACATGGGCGCAAAATGACCTTCGCAGGCCCCAGCATGGTGGATAACGTTAAGATCGCCCGTCAAATGAAATATTTGAATATTCCCGATGACTTGATCGTGCCGATTGACCAGGCCTTGCAAATGCAGGAACACAAAGTCGCCATCATGTGCACAGGTTCGCAGGGCGAACCTTCATCCATTGTCGGGCGTTTATCGGCTGGCACGAACCGTCAATTTGACCTCAAACCAAACGATACGGTTGTGCTTTCCTCACACCCCATCCCCGGCAACGAAGAGACCATCAGCAAGACCATCAACCGCCTCCTGCGCCGCGGCGCGAAAGTTGTAGATGACAGCGTAGCGCCCATCCATGTTTCCGGTCACGCTGCGCAGGAAGAGCAGAAACTGCTCATCAACCTTGTGCGCCCAAAACATTTCATGCCGATTCACGGTGAATTACGCATGTTGAAACGCCACGCTGAGCTTGCAAAACAAATGGGCATTGACGAAAAAAACACCGTCGTTGTCGAGAACGGACAAATTGTTGAACTCGTCGGCAATAAAGTACAACTTGGCGAACGAATTCCAGGCGATTATATATTTGTCACCGGAGAATCCATAGGCGATATAGACGACGATGTGATGCGCGAACGCAACCAGCTTGCGCGCAATGGTATTCTGTTAATTGACATCAGCGTGGATAAATTAACAGGCCGCCTGCTGCATGACCCCGAAATTATCACGCGCGGTTTCGTCTCGCCGGAAGATGCTGAAGAACTTCTCCCCGAGGTTCAAAAACGCGTAATGAATATCGTCCATGACGGAAAACTGGATGATGAAAAAGACATCGTCAATGCGGTAAAAAGTTACCTGCACCAGGAAACAAAACGCAGGCCGATGGTCTTCGTTACATTGAGCAAATCATAGGTCTCGATACGGGCTAAAGAATACAACCGATTTATAAAACTAATGACGGGAAGCATCCCAGCCATGTTTCCCCCGCAAAGGCACAAAGGCTACTTCGATCACTTCATCACGGTCAAAGTTATCTCCATGCCGCGTCCAAACTTCCAGCACCTGATAGCCTCTTGTGCCAACAGGTATCACTAACCGCCCGCCATCCTTCAATTGATTCAACAAATCCTGCGGCGTTTTAGGCGCGGCAGCAGTGACGATGATCGCATCATACGGCGCGGCTTCCTGCCAGCCGAGCGAGCCATCACTAAGGTGGCAAAAAACATTCGAATAATCGGACAATAATCCCTCCGCCCGCGCGGCTAACTCTGGCACAAATTCAATCGTATGCACTTCCTTCGCCATATGCGCTAATATCGCCGCCTGATAGCCCGAACCCGTCCCCACTTCCAGCACGTGCTCAACCCCTTTCAATTGCAGCAAGTCCGTCATCAACGCAACAATATAAGGTTGTGAAATCGTCTGCTCAAAACCAATAGGCAAGGGGCCATCCGCATAAGCGAGATGACGATCCTGCTCCAGTACGAACAAATGCCGCGGCACAATTTCAAATGCGGCTAACAAGCGCGGGTCATGTAATCCCCTTCCAACGATCTGCGTTTCAATCATATGGTGGCGGTCTAATTCAAATTGATCTCTGATAGTTCACCTCAACCTCAAAATTTTGCGTGCAATCTGTCTGTCCACCTTCCCCATCGGGTAATCATCGAGTTCAACCAGTCGCACCCATTTCAAGTTTTTGTTTTTGGGGATTGGAGCACAGTCACAACAAAAGACATGGACAGTCACTTTGAAATGAGTATACGCGTGTTGGATAGTACCCAGCGCCTCTTTTCTTTTGACTTTCAGCCTGTAAGCTGCGTTAAGGACATTGGCCAGCTCTTTGGCAGGATCGGCTGCGACTCTCCCATTCGGGAATTCCCACATCCCACCGAGCAATCCATCAGGAGGTCGTTGTGCCAACAATGCACGTCCTCTATATATTATCACTCCCGCCGCATGGACATAATGCGGCGTTTTCTTTTTCGGTTTCAAGACAGGACGCAGCTGCTGAGTCCCATTTTCATACGCTTTGCACATCGCCATTAATGGACACAGCAAGCAGATCGGATTTTTCGGCAAACAGACGGTCGCGCCTAAATCCATAAGCGCCTGGTTGTAGTCACTAGCTTTTCCTTTAGGTAAATTTTGCGCGGCATAAGCCCATAATATTTTTTCACCCGCTGGTGAATCCGCGAATTCTGTGACATCGTACAAACGGGAGAACACACGCCGCAGGTTACCATCGAGAGTCGGTTCGTCCATTTTGAAAGCAATTGATGCAATGGATCCAACAGTGTAGCGGCCAATCCCTGGCAGGTTTCGCAGGTCATCCAAGTTACGAGGCAACTCGCCATTGAATTTTTCCGCGACTATTTTTGCGGCTTTGTGTAAATTGCGCGCACGGCTGTAATAGCCAAGCCCCTCCCAGGTGTTTAGCACATCCTGTTCAGATGATTTTGCCAGTACTTTTACATCCGGAAATAACTTCATCCATTTTTCAAAATAGGGAATGACCGTTTCCACCCGCGTCTGCTGGAGCATGATCTCAGAGATCCATACCGCGTACGGGTCAGGATTGTCGCGCCAGGGCATCGTCCGCCCATGCTTGCGGTACCAGTGGAGGAGTTTGCGGGAGAGTTTCAATGGAAATTAGTAAATTGGTTATTGGTTATTGGTAAATTGGTGTTACTTACACGATTGTGAAAGTGGTGCGCTTTGAAAGGACTTGTCCCCAAAGTCAATCACACGGACCTCAAGAACACCATCAATTTCGCAGGCAAGCAGGATTGCATCCGCGCCTTGGGGAAAATCCAGCACGGTTTTTGTAGGGAAGATGAGATGATGGGAGTTGTCATTGATCAGGATAAACCCGATGCGCGCAAAATCCCTTTCGGCATAGGCTGGCCAGGGATTCGCCGAAGAAAACCCTTCGTTGCGGCGATACATACGCGGGTATAACAGACGTCCTTCCAAAATAGCGCTATTTGGCTGTGAAAGAAAAGATTGAATTTCTTGGCGGTCAAATCCATTTAATTCCAATTTTGCGATCAAGTCATTTCTGGTAAATGTGTAGCGAGGCTGGGCAAGACCCTTCGTAAGCCAGGGAAGCGCACCAATAAAAATGAATGCAAGAAGAATGGGGACATATTTGAAACTAAATTTATATTTTTTGTCAGACAGTGAGCTGTCTGACTTCAGAATGGCTGACTCCAGAGCGGTTGACTCTAAAATCGCGGGGTTCGCGCCAAGCAAAAGCGCGAGTCCGCCTAATATTTCAATTATGCCAATTGCAAAATAAAAATAGATCACCCAATCCACTGGCAGGTTGTAACGCCAACTGGAAAAGCGGGCAGTGCCATTCGCAAACGCATATCCCAAATTGAAAGCCAGCGGCACAAGTGCGATCCATTTCAAACGATGCCATGCCGCACCAAATCCAACAGCCAGAACTCCAAGATAAATAATAACCAGCGCAAGGTTATACCATTCCAGCGAACCATCCCAACTTATCCAATACAGGTTGACAGGGGCAAGCAAACCGCCAAACTCCTTTATGAGGGGCAGCGCAAGCAGTCCGCCAATTTCCGTATTCAAAAAATGGGCGGCAATAAACCTGGCAACATAAGCGGGATTCTCAAGGGTAAACGAGAGAATGCGCTGACCTGCGCTTTCCTTTTCAGGATCAAACTGACTTAGGTCTAAATTCCCTGTAAAAGAATATTGACTGTAGATGACCGCCACCTGTTTCGGATCGTCAAATGAAAATTGACCTGCGATTGTGTAATTGTGAATCAGCCACGGCAAAACCGAGAGCGCCATCATCAAGGCAAAGGCTGCACCCGCCATGATCCATTCTTTGGTTTTGCGTTGATAGGCAAACCATGCCAAAATAAACAGGACGGGCAATATCAGCAAGGATTGGGTGCGGAAGAGCAACAACAGTCCAAATGCTCCGCCTGCCACAAGCGTAGACTTGAAATCTCGTTTCTCCAGCCACCAGACCGCAACCAGACACATAAATGCGATAGCCATTGCAGTGGGAAAATCTGTGGTGAACATTTTTGAATTTGCCACGCGTGTATTGGATGAGATCCACAGCGCCACCAACTCACGAAAAATGGCGAACAAGGCAACGGTCACACCGGCGGCAGGGGTGTGCAGCTTTTTCGCAAGAAAATATAATGCTACCGGAAATAATGCCAGAACGAAGGTCTGTACGGCGATGATGGCGGGGTAATTCTGACCGAAGATGAAATGCAATACCGCGAGAAAAACTACATAGAGCGGGCGCGGTGGAATACCGCCGAAATAACCTGTACCGATCAGCAGGCTTTGAGAAAGGGTATCGTAGAAACCCGCATCCGAATTAGGAAAGGGAACGCTTGCAGGCGGGGAAATTGGCGCGTAGAAACTATTTTGCAATACATCCACTGGGACGCCAAGCCAGAGAATGAGGGCAATGATGTAGAGTGCGAGGGGGATTATATAATTCGTCCCTTCG
>DATEDD010000391.1:0-5724 GCA_035286565.1 Anaerolineales bacterium | reverse complement strand
AGGTGTGGTGGCATTATCGTGATCTAAAGAAAACTGGCAGGGCGGGGAGGTTATAAGGCGATTATGGGATCGGGCTGAACAGCAACGTTTTTTCGCTCTGGTGGTACCACTAATAACACAGAATGTCATTTCGCATAGAATAGTGGCGGTTGCCCGCTATGGATATACTACCAAGGAACAAGATTGGGCTGCGTTTCTTCCGCTTTGAACAGCGACGTTTTTCCGCTGTGGTTTTACTCGCAAGGATACCCCTTATATATTTGCAGTTATAATAGCGCAGATTGGTCAAGGAGAGATGATTATATGCCCATACCTGCGGGAATTCCTGCGCCCGATTTTGAATTGTTGGATGACACAAATTCACTGCGTAAACTTTCTGATTATCGCGGAAGGAATATTGTTCTTTATTTTTATCCAAAGGATGATACACCCGGTTGTACACGGGAGGCCTGTAATTTTCGAGATGATTATTCTGCCTATGAAAAGGCTGGTGTGGTGATCCTGGGAGTTAGCCCCGATTCGGTTGAGTCGCATGTGAAATTTAAGAAGAAATTTCAACTTCAATTCCCATTGCTTGCAGATGACGGACATGCGGTTTGTGCCCTTTATGGGGTCTGGGGTCCGAAGAAATTCATGGGCAAGGAATATGAAGGAGTGCTCCGTACCACCTTCCTCATTGATACGGAGGGGAAGATCAAACGGGTGTTCGAGAATGTGCGTCCAGCCGAACATAGCTTGAAGCTGTTGACTGACCTGGGAGTGGAATAACAGGTTCGTCAGCGCTAATGCGGGCCCAGATGTCCCTATCTGCCGACGGTGTTGTAGAAAAAAACCGTCGGCATGATTCTGCCTGATGGACGGGCGCAGGTTCCAGTTAAGGATGATGCGAAGCATATCCACAATGAATAGTGACAATTGGCAGGGAATTTGGTATAGTGGTCTGGTTGTGAAAATAGCGATAAATCATACAGATTTAGTCTGAATTATGATTTGTTCCGCCATTGTTGGTTTTTCCGTTCTAAATTTTTAAGAGGAGAGAGCGTATGCGACACTTTGTAATTGTGGGAATTTTGGTCATTGTCATGGCCATTCTCACGTATGTCGGATTGGATGTTGCGGGGGTAGCTACCCAAATGCATCCTATTCAGGCTAGCCTGCAATCAGTATCTATTGACTGGATGTGGAACTGGGAGATTATAGCGATTGCATTTCTATTTGCGCTGATTATTGTGCCGATGGCTTATAGCATGATCGTGTTTCGGCGCAAAAAGGGCGATACGAGCGAGGGTGAACATTTCGAAGGCAATACTCCTTTGGAGATCGTATGGACCGTGCTGCCTTTATTTGCGGTATTGGTTCTTGGTTATATGGGCGCCTACTCACTAGGCGAAATACGCCGCGTGGACCCCAATGCAATTACGATTAAGGTGAAGGCCCAGCAATTTGCATGGACTTTTGAATACCCCGAATATGGCATTGTCAGCAATGAATTGCACCTGCCTGTGGATCAGCAGGTGGTGCTTAAGATGGAGTCTTCCGACGTGATCCACTCCTTTTGGGTGCCTGAATTCCGCGTCAAGCAGGATGTGGTGCCTGGGCGTGTGACCGAATACAGAATCACCCCGATTCTGGTTGGCGCTTACAAAGTCCGTTGTGCCGAGTTGTGCGGAGCCTCTCACGCCTACATGGAAAACGGCGTTATTGTTGATACAAAGGCGGATTACGATGCATGGATTGCCGAGCAACAGGCCATCGCCGCCGCGAATCAAACCCCCGAGGGACGGGGCAAGTTGCTTACCGTCAAGAACGGTTGTGTGGGTTGTCACTCTGTTGATGGCACAAAAATGACCGGCCCCACATGGTTCGGACTGTTTGGTTCCACCGTGGAGTTGGCAGATGGCACAAGTGTCCTTGCGGATGAGGCGTTCATCTCTGAATCAATTCTTGACCCCAAGGCGGGGGAAGTAGCTGGTTTTTCTCCAACGACCATGCCACCCTATACTCTAACTGAAGCAGAAATCGCGAATATTATCGCGTATATTAAGACGCTGAAATAATTGGCGGAGGATAAATAATGAAGAGATTCTTTTCGACAGCCCTTGCGCGTGGTTTGGCCTGGCAATTGATCGGCACTCTGGTGGGGGCGGGTCTGGTTACAGGCCTTCGCGCGTTGATGGGTTTAAGTATTACAGATAAATTCTTTTTCACCGAGCCTGCCTGGGTCTTGGGCGCTTTTTTTGGAGTGCTCTTCTTCCTGGCTGGGAATGGCTCTGTAACCGATTGGTTCAAGTGGGCGCGCGGGATGGATACCCCCGAACATCATGCAGACCATTATTCTGGTTGGGAAAAATATCTAAATGTTTCCCTTGATCATAAAGTGATCGGTATTCAATATACGGTCACCGCATTGGCGCTCATTAGCATCGGCGGTTTGTTCGCACTGATCTTCCGCACTGAACTTGCCCAATCCCAATTGCAATTCCTGACGGTTGACATGAAGTTGTTCGGGCAGAACGGTCCGCAACTTTACAATACACTCATGTCTTTGCACGGCATGATCATGATCGTATCCATTTTGTTGGGAGTTGCCGGCATCATGAACTATGTTGTCCCGCTTATGCTTGGTGCGCAGGATATGGCATTTCCGCGTTTGAATGCTTTCTCATTTTGGATTGCAGTTCCTGCCGCGGTGCTTCTGCTCATGAGCCTGGTTCTCGGTGGATTTGGCACAGGCTGGACGGGTTATCCACCGCTTTCTGCGCGCGCTCCAGTTGGTGTTCAAATGTTCTTTCTCGGTGTGATTTCAGCAGGCTGGTCATCTATTCTCGGCGCGTTAAACGTGATCGCAACCGTTATTCGTATGCGCGCCAAAGGCATGACCGCCTTTCGTATGCCGATCTTTGTCTGGGCGGCTGTTGCAACATCCATCATTGCGTTGACAGCCACGCAGTTGATCGGTCTTTCGTTCCAGTTGGTCATGTTCCAGCGCCTGTTCGGCATGGGCTTCTTTGACCCGGCCAAGGGCGGCAATCCCGTTCTCTTCCAGCATCTATTCTGGTTCTATTCACATCCTGCTGTGTACGTGTTCATTTTGCCCGGTCTCGGCGTGATTTCAGAACTCTTGCCTGTCTTCGCCCGCAAGCCATTATTTGGATATCGTTGGATCGCCATGTCCTCGATGGGTATCGCGTTGGTCGGCTTTCTCGTTTGGGCGCATCACATGTTCACCTCGGGCATGAACGAATATTTGCGTGTGCCATTTATGTACAGCACTCTGTTGGTAGCCATCCCAACAGGCGTAAAATTCTTCTCGTGGGTTGCTACGATTTGGAAAGGCAAGTTGACCTATCCAACGCCGATGCTTTTTGTGTTGGGAGGTATTGTTGTGTTTCTATTAGGCGGCCTGACTGGTCCCCCGAATGCAGCGATTTCAGTGGACCTTCATTTGCATGATACTTATTTCATTGTCGGTCACTTCCACGACACGATCTTTGGCGGATTTGTCTTCCCGTTCTTTGCCGCTCTGTACTACTGGTTTCCCAAGGCAACCGGCCGCCGTATGAATGAGACGCTGGGCAAGCTGCACTTCTGGTTGATGACACCCTCGTTCTTTGTCCTGACCTTCGGCATGATGCAAATCGGTTTGCTCGGAATGCGCCGACGCATTGTGGACTATGACCCCGCGCTTGGTTTTGACTCAACCCACCTCGTTTTGACGATTGCCGGCTATCTCATTGGCCTCTCGGTGTTGATCTTCATCTACAATTTCTTCAACAGCATCAAGAATGGTGAAAAGGCAGAGGGCAATGTATGGAACTCACGCTCACCGGAGTGGCAGGTTCCTTCGCCCATGCCCGTGCACAACTATGATCAACCCTTTGAGGTTGTTGGCGAGCCATATGACTACGGTTTGCCCGGCTCGAAATATGTTGAATTTTCTTCACCTGCCAAAAGCAGGCACAAATAAAGGGGAGGAGTCAAATGTCTCACACACAAGATAAATCTGCTGCTCTCCGTCAGGGCGTTTTAATTTTTGTTTACCTGGCGGCCCTCACCGCGCTTGAATATTTCGTTGCGGTCACGTTTAAAGCGGTTTCCATTTTGGTTATTGTAGCAATGATCAAAGCGGCATTGGTCATGTATTATTACATGCATATCTATAAGCTAAATGCTGAAAGCGAGGACGACGAACATTCTTACGAATACAAAACTGGTACGAATCGACTGGGACTGTGGCTCTTCCTGTTATCGGATTCGTTTGTTTTTGCTGGTTTGATGACCACGCGTATTAACTTGCTGGGACTCACCCGCCCACCTTTGAATCAATTGCTTGGCTTGGCAGTAACTGCCGTTCTATTGCTTTCGTCATTCTTTATGAATCGCGGCGAAACTGCCATGGCTCACGGTGATAAGAAGTCCTTCATGAATAACACACTGGTCACCTTTGTGCTTGGGCTTGGCTTTTTGCTTGGTGTGGTTTTGGTTGAATGGCGCCTGGCCGCTGAAGAAGGACTTATTGCCAGCTTTGGCAATCCTGCCGCAGGCCCTATGGGCGCAGTCTTCTATATGATGACCGGTATGCATGCCCTCCACGTTTTTACGGGATTGATCTTCCTTTTTGTAGTGTGGAACAACGCGCGCAAGGATTTGTATTCCGCTGAGAAACACTGGGGCGTGGAAGCCGCTACAGTCTACTGGCACTTCGTAGACCTTGTGTGGATTTTCTTCTATCCGGCTTTGTACCTGATCGGCAGGCTGGTGTAATTCAATGCAATTTCTGGTATAAGTAAATAGCGAAAGAATGATCGGGGCGGCCGCAGGGTCGCCCCGTTTTGGAGTATTAAGCACAAATGGATAAAAAAATTCTCTGGATTGGTTTCTCATCTCTGGCTGTTGTTGTACTGGCCACGCTCTTGACCATGATGTTTGCGAAACCTGCCAGCTATCGTGGAACCGCATATGGCGAGCCGTACCCAGCTGCGCCACAAATTGAATTGATAAGATCAAACGGGGAAACCTTTCGCTTGAGCGACCAAAAAGGAAAAATCGTTTTACTCTTTTTGGGTTACACATCCTGCCCCGATGTTTGCCCGACCACATTGGCTGAATTGAAACTCGTCATGGATGACCTTGGGGATAAATCTAAATTTGTTCAAGTTGTTTTTGTTTCAGTTGATCCAAAGCGTGATACCCCCGATAAAACTCAGGAATATGTCGAACATTTTAATAAAGAGTTTATTGGCTTGAGCGGCCCTTTTGACAAACTTGAGGCTGTATGGAAAAATTATGGAGTCTTTCGTGAAGAGGTGCAATCTGATTCTGCTATGGGCTATAGCGTCAACCACACGGCGCGTGTCTATTTGATCGACATGGATGGCAACCTGCGTCTTTCGTATGGATATCAAACACCCGTAGAAGATATTGTGAACGATCTTGAACTTTTGTTGAAATAACCCGCCTGAAAGAAAAATCCATGCCTCCTGTTCGAATAATCATTAAAAGAATTTTGATTTCTCTATTGATCGGTCTCGTTATAGGGACCGCCATCAATGAGACCACGTTCATATTTTTACGTGAAACTGCGCGCGCGCCAAAGGTGATCGAACTCGTGATTCCAGATGGCACAGCAGAGCGTGTCGCTCGCGGTGAAACTCCGCCGACCATTCCCGACTCAATGACGTTTGTTGTCGGCGATACATTGTTGGTAAAAAATGACGACTCGGC
>DATEDD010000390.1:0-3154 GCA_035286565.1 Anaerolineales bacterium | reverse complement strand
TGAGAAGTTGTCAATCACACGCCAGGTGAGGGGAAAGATATACAAGCCATAATAAGAACGGTTAAGATGATACTGCTTTTTCTCTTTTCCATCGTCCAGCAAAACGTCAAAACTTCCAGCGATGGCAATGAGAACCTGCTGGAGGGTCTTGTGGGCGTGCCCAGCCCGAGTGGCTCCGCCAGGGACATCATACAAGTAATAGACCCGTTTAATTTCAAAAGGAAGATGTCTTTTGCTTTCAACAAAAGTCAAGTTTCCACGGGGATCGTGGATTTTAGGAAAATCAATCTGGTGACAATCTGCAATTGACATGGATTACTCTCTCAGAATGTTATTGAAAATATTATCACAAAAAATAGTTATGGCTCAAGTCCATGTATTAGGCGGAGTGGCTAATTAGGTGAGTGAACGAAGTCGATAATGTTGAAGCTGTATTTTGGAAAAAGCCGTTTCTTCAATTGGCGTTGATTGTAATAAAAGACAAACAGGCGAACGGCACAAGCTAAAGCATAGGGGCAACGCGAGAAACAACGAGAGGAGCGGGCCAGACGAGCAAGGTAATGACGAAGTTCAGCATTATCAGCCTCTACCGAAAAAGTATCTGTTTTACCTTCCGACACAGCATATCGTCCAAAGTGATACCATAGGGAAGAGTAGACATCCAAGCCATCACTAAAATACTGTTTGGCCTTGGGTGCTTCATCAACAATGGCTTGCATCACGGATTGTGATCTCTCCCAATCCACTTTCCAGCCGAGAATGCACCGAGTTTCTCGATCTACAAGCGTTATAAGGTAAATTCTGTTTTTTTCTCTCCTATGAAAGTGAATAACTCATCAAATTCGGCTGTTTTCACTTCTTCAGGCACTGGCGCTTCTGGTAATGTTTCAGAATGTTCCTTTGCCCAATTCGCAACACTTTGATGATGAACGCCCAGTTGACGTCCGGTTCGCCTCAATCCCATTCCATCCACATAAAATTGAATGGCTTTCTGGCGTACTTCAGCACTGTATCCGTGATGTTTCTTTTTTGGTGTGTAACTACCACCACAAAAGTAGCATCGATATCTCTGACTACCCGCTTTTGTTTTGCCTATTTTGTATTGACGCGCTTCTTTTTCACACTTTGGACATTTCATAATCCCTATTTTACTCACTATTTTCGCCACTCCGCATAATTTACTAAACTTGCTGGAAGAAATTACGGCTAAAAACATAATTCTGGTTTAGTTACGCATGTCAAACATGCGTGCGGCACTCTGTAACATAACTTTTTCAAGGCAGGGGGGTATAGCATTTATCAAAATCGTGACAAATGGAACTAGGTGATTTTCCCTAAGTTATGCAATAATCAGGAGATTACCACCCAAATTAATCGGAGGCACTATGGCTAAGATAACGCGTGAAGATGCACTTGAATATCATCGCTTGAAAGGCAAACCCGGCAAAATTGCAGTTGTGCCGACCAAGCCGATGGATACGCAAAGGGATTTGAGTTTGGCGTATTCACCCGGCGTTGCTGAACCTGTTTTGGAGATCGAAAAAAATCCTGAGGATGCTTATGAATATACATCCAAGGGAAATTTAGTGGCGGTTGTTTCCAATGGCACGGCAATTTTAGGTCTTGGTGACCGAGGCGCATTGGCGAGCAAACCCGTGATGGAAGGCAAAGGGGTGCTGTTCAAAAAATTTGCGGATATTGATGTTTTTGATATTGAGTTGAACTCGCATGACCCAGATGAAATTATCAAAATT
Source organism: Anaerolineales bacterium (assembly GCA_035286565.1). Taxonomy (GTDB): domain Bacteria; phylum Chloroflexota; class Anaerolineae; order Anaerolineales; family Villigracilaceae; genus Villigracilis. Next base: position 1,400 of record DATEDD010000390.1, on the reverse strand, counting down.
GTGGCGGCGATCTCTCCCACGTTTGGGGGGATCAACCTCGAAGACATCAAAGCCCCTGAATGTTTTTACATTGAAGAAGAATTAAAGAAGATGCTGGATATTCCAGTGTTCCATGATGACCAGCATGGCACGGCGATCATCTCTTCGGCGGCTTTGTCAAATGCGTTGGAGATTGTAGGTAAGAAACATGATGAGATCCGCATTGTCATTTCGGGTGCAGGCGCTTCAGCGATCTCCTGCGCGGAATTGGCGATCCGATGGGGTGTGAAGCGCGAGAACATCATGTTGTGTGATAGCAAGGGCGTTGTGTATAAAGGTCGTAAGGAAGGCATGAATAAATATAAAGAACGCTTCCTGGTTGAGACCGATGCGCGCACTTTGACCGATGCGCTGCGCGATGCTGATGTATTCTATGGCTTGTCTGTGGCGAATGTGATGACGCCTGAAATGGTCAAGTTGATGGCCAAGGACCCGATCATCTTCGCCATGGCGAATCCGGACCCAGAGATCAAGCCTGAGCTGGCCAGGGAAGCGCGCAAAGATGTCATCATTGCAACAGGCCGCTCGGATTATGTAAATCAAGTCAATAACGTATTGGGCTTCCCGTTCATCTTCCGCGGCGCGTTGGATGTGCGCGCGAAGAGCATCAATGAAGAGATGAAGTTCGCGGCGTCGCAAGCGTTAGCCGCGTTGACAAAAGAGGACGTTCCAGATTCAGTCATCCGCGCGTATGGCGGCGTGGCGATGAAATTCGGGCGTGAATATATTTTGCCGACTCCGCTTGATCCGCGAGTGTTGTTGTGGGAAGCGCCCGCTGTCGCTGAGATGGCGATGAAGACCGGTGTTGCGCGCAAGAAAATTGACATTTCCGAATATCGCGAGCAGTTGGCATATCGTCAGGGCAAGGGTGAGCGCATCCGTTATTTCTTCCAGAACAAGGCGCGTTCTTCAGGCGGCACGAAGCGCGTGGCATTTGCGGAAGGCGAGGAACAGAAGATCATCCGCGCCGCATATCAAATTCAGGAAGAGGGCATCGCCACGCCTATTTTGATCGGTCGTAAAAACGTGATTATAGAACAACTCAAAAACCTCAGCATTGAGTACAAGCCTGAGATCGTTGACCCGGCTGTTTTCAATAAGTTGGAGGCTTACGCTAAAAGTTTTTATGAAATTCGCCAGCGTAAGGGTGTCATGGCAAGTGACACCCTCAAGAAAGTGCAGGACCCCAACGTCTTTGGCTCGTTAATGGTAAAAATGGGTGATGCAGACGCCTTCATTTCAGGCTTGACCTATGATTATCCTGACGTGATCCGCCCTGCGTTGCAGATCCACCATACCGCCCAAGGCGCAGCCCGCGCGGCGGGTGTCTACATCATGATCCTGGAAGATAAAGTTTTCCT
>DATEDD010000389.1:0-8192 GCA_035286565.1 Anaerolineales bacterium | reverse complement strand
AATGTATCGCATCCTTGCCTGGGCCGCATTCACGATTGGGCTCGTCCCCTATATCGCTGGACCAGTCCTCAGGTCCGCTGCGACCGCGTTTGAAGCCTTAAGTGTCGGCATCATGGCAGGGTCATTCATCGCTGTGCTGATACTGTTCAGTGTCCCCATCACATTGTTGGGCGCGATCTCACCTTTCGCCATCCGCCTCTCGGTGGACGATACTTCAAAAGCGGGTCAGGTCTCGGGGCAGATCTACGCCATCTCAACGCTCGGCTCATTCATTGGGACTTTCCTGCCGACATTGGTCACCATCCCAACCATTGGCACCACCAAAACATTTTTAGTGTTCGGATTATTTTTACTTTTCGTCGCGCTGGCAGGGCTGGGTAAATTTGCAAGCAGAAATGAAATGTTCAAGTTGATGTGGATGCCCGTTGTGCTTGCATTGATAGCCATCCTATCAGCTAATCAGAATCTCAAGAATAACACGGGGCAGGTGTACGAAACTGAGTCTGCGTACAATTACATTCAAGTGCAGGAGATCAACGGCTTCACGCTCTTGCGTTTGAACGACGGGCAGGGCGTTCATTCCATTTATCATCCCGATACGATTTATTACAACGGTCCGTGGGAACAGTTTTTGGTCGGCCCGTATTTTTACGAAAACCGCTCGCCCGACGACATTAAGCGCATGGCAATCATCGGTCTCGCCGCAGGTACAGCCGCGCGTCAAGCCACAGCCGTTTATGGCGAAGACCTTATTATTGACGGTTATGAACTCGATGGAAAAATTGTGGAAGTGGGCAGGAAATATTTTGACATGAATATGCCTAATTTAATGGTTCACATCGGCGACGGCAGACTCAACCTTGACCGCAGTCAAAATCAATTTGACATCATCGCCATTGACGCGTACCGTCCGCCATATATTCCCCCGCACATGACCACGCTCGAGTTCTTTGAGATCAGCGCTTCGCACTTAACCGAGGCAGGAGTGCTGACCCTCAACGTTGGCTCAGTCCCCGGCGACCGCCGCCTGATAGATGGACTTGCCACCACGCTGGCAGTCTTATTCCCCTCCGTGCATATCATGGACATCCCCGGCACATTGAATACAATGATCTTCGCCACCAAACAGCCGACCACCTCGGCAAACTTCTCCGCAAACCTGACCAGGCTGGCTCAGGATACGAACCTCAACCCTTTGCTCGTCACAACAATGACGTCCACTTTTGCAAATCTCAAAGAAGGCTACGAAACCACGACCGTCTTCACAGACGACCTCGCCCCCATCGAGTGGATCGTCAACGGAATGGTCATAAATTTTGTGCTAAAGGGCGGCTTGGAATTTTTGCAGTAACGACATAAGAATAATAAATGGAAACCATGCGATTAACCCCCCTTTCTATCCTCTCCTACCTCATTTCCCTCCTCGTTCCTCTTGCACTGATCGGCATAGCCCTTCGCATTCTACTCACGCCGATTTATTACACAATTGAATACCAAATGCCGTACTTTCCAGTTGATGAATATGGCTTCACTCAGCAGGATCGTTTATATTGGGCGCCCTTCGCTGTGCAATATCTCGTCAATAATTCTGACATTTCCTACCTCGGCGATCTGAAATTTGAAGATGGAAGTCCACTTTACAACGAGCGTGAACTCAATCACATGGCGGATGTAAAAGATGTGGTGCGCGGTGCATTACGAGTTTGGTATATTTCCCTCGCCATTCTTGCACTTCTCGCCATCCTCGCCTCGCGCGGCAAATGGATTCCCGCCTACGTCAATGCTCTACGCCGCGGAGGTATTTTGATGGTCGGTCTGGCTGTTTCCCTGGCAGTGATCGCTGGCACGGGCATTCTACTTAACCCCGATATCTTCTGGCAATTCTTCACCTCCTTTCATCAAATTTTCTTCGAAGGAGATTCCTGGCTCTTTTATTTTTCTGATACCCTCATCCGTCTCTTCCCCATCCGCTTCTGGCAGGATGCTTTCCTATGGGCGGCAGTACTTTCCTTAGGTGGCGGCATCGCTTTAGCTTATGGGTTAAGGCCTGCAATATCGAATACTACAGAACAGAGTGTATAATTCCAATTAAACATAATATAGTTACAAGACTTGGTGGTCTAGTAGAGCGAGCGTTTTTCTCGCTCGTATCGAGACCCGCACCTCCGAAACAAAAGGAATTTAGTTCATGACCTTATCTTTAGAGAACAAAGTAGCACTTGTCACAGGCGGTTCGCGTGGAATTGGGCGCGCAATCGCCCTGGTATTTGCGGCACGCGGCGCGGCGGTGGTGGTCAATTACAACAAGTCGGCTGAATCCGCAGAAGAGGTGGTGAAGCAAATACAGGCCACGGGTGGAAAAGCCGCCGCGCACCAAGCCGATGTTTCGGATTTCAAACAGGCTGAGGCTTTGGTGAAATTTACAGTGGAAACATTTGGTGACTTAAGCATCCTTGTCAACAACGCAGGCATCACCCGTGATCAACTAATTATGATGATGCCTGAAGCAGATTGGGATGCGGTCATCAGCACCAACTTGAAAAGCACATTCAACTGCTCGAAAACTGCTGTTAAACATATGATGCGTAAGCGCGTTGGCAGGATCATCAACATGGCTTCGGTTGCCGGTCAAATGGGCAATGCCGGGCAAACGAATTACTCCGCGTCCAAAGGCGGGCAGATCGCTTTCACCAAGGCGCTCGCGCGAGAGGTTGCCGCGCGCAATATCACCGTCAATGCCATTGCGCCGGGATTTGTAGACACTGAAATCCTGGATGGCATGACACCCGAAATTCTCGAAGCCGCGCTCAAAATGGTTCCGCTGGCCCGCAAAGGCAAACCAGAAGAGATTGCATATGCGGCAGCATTTCTCGCCTCTGATGAAGCCGCCTATATCACCGGTCAAGTGCTTGGTGTGGACGGCGGCATGGCAATGATGTAAATAAATATCTCCGCCCTGAGCGGAGCCGCACGTTCTTGGTTTTAGTGCGGCGCAGTCGAAGGACAAGATATCAAGATAGTTAATATTTGTATGAACCTGTCCTTCGACTGCGTTCCTCAAAGAGCATTCGTCACTCCGCTCAGGACGTAGAATTTCAAAAGGAGTAACCATGACAGAAAACTTACAAGACAAAACAACCATCTCACCCGAAGTATTGACCACAATAGCGAGACTCTCTGCGCTGGGGGTACGCGGCGTCAGCCGACTCGCGCCCGTTTCAGGGGGAGTGAATCGCTTTTTCAAACGAGGTGCCGGCGATGGGGTTCGCATTGAAACGGAGGACAATACCGCCTACGTGGATTTGCATCTCATCCTCGAGGCGGATGTCAACATCCGTGAAGTCAGCCGTAATATCCAGCAGAATGTGACACGCGCCCTTCAGGACACTGTCGGTATGGATGTTGGACATGTTAACATTCACATTGAAGATATGGACTACGAGGACAGCGAGGCTTGACCCGATGAAACCCCGCACCAGAGCGCGCTCGATTGCTCTGCAAGTACTTTACGAAACTGATATTGCGGCAAATCATCTTCCAGGCGATGTATTGAAAACGCGGCTGGAGGAAGTTCCACTAACAAATGACCTGGCTGAATTTGCCAGGCAGATCGTCTTTGGCGTACTGCCCCTCGCGAAGGATCTCGATCAATTGATTGCAAAATACGCCCCCGATTGGCCGCTTGACCAGATCGCCGCCATTGACCGTAACATCCTGCGAATTGCCTTTTGGGAGTTTGCCGTTTCCCGCGAAACTCCAGTCAAGGTTGCCATCAACGAAGCCGTGGAACTTGCTAAACTTTATGGCTCTGATTCTGCTCCGCGTTTCATCAACGGTGTGCTTGGCACTCTAGTGGATCATGAACACGAAATACATCAAATTATCAAGAACAGAATTGCTCATGAAACAAAATTAGCAGGATAACCCATGGAAATCCTTGGTATTGGTATGTCTGAACTTGTTTTCATCGTTATCATTGCGTTGATCGTCCTTGGCCCCAAAGATATGCAAAAAGCGGGCAAGACCATCGGCAAATTCCTGCGCGATATTATTACATCAGACGGCTGGAAGGTATTTCAACAAACTTCACGCGAACTGCGCACATTACCCAACCGCCTGATGCGGGATGCAAATGAAGAACTAAATCAAATTGGGGATAATATTAAGAACGCTTCCACATCCCCCGTTCGACATCGTGAGCCGCATAGCGAGTCGAACCGTCCGGATAATTCTGTTAGTAGTCCCAACAAACCAATTGCTCCACTTGGCTCCCAGCCGATGCCTGAGAACCCCCCACAGAATAAGATCGCGCCACCCACCCCGGAAATAATTACAAACGAAAGAGACCAGGGAAAAGATGCGTAATTTTTTTTGGGGAATCTGGCGGATTGTTACATTTCCATTCCGCCTTGCCTTTGGTATTCTCGCCTTCCCATTTCGGAAAATTCGCCAATTTCACAAATTTCTGAATACCGAACCCGACGAACGGCCTCTCACAGATTTATTTGTTGAACTGACCACAAACAAAGATACGCGTCAGATGTTGTGGGATCAAATTGAAGCGTTGCGCATGCACATCCTGCGCGCTGTGATTGCCCTGGTAATCACAGTTATTACTTCAATCTGGATCACGCAGGATCTGATGGAATTTCTCGCCATCCCTGTGCAGGGTTTGGAAAAGCTCCAAGCCATTCAAGTGACAGAAGAGATCGGCGTATTTATGCGCGTGGCCATGTATGCGGGTATCGCGGCGGCCTTTCCTTACATTGCATTTGAAATTTGGCTTTTTGCAGCACCCGGCTTGAAACCGCGTGAAAAAAAGATGGGACTGACGGGTATCCCGTTTGCGACCTTGCTTTTTTTTACAGGCATGTCCTTTACGTACTTCGTCCTGATACCTGCCGCGCTTCCGTTTCTGGGGAGTTTTACAAAGATCACCCAATTCTGGGCGGCGAAGGAATATTTTTCATTTGTCACAGGCTTGATGTTTTGGATCGGCATATTCTTTGAATTTCCACTGGTCATCTATGTCTTATCGTCCATGGGACTGGTGAAACCCGCCATCCTTATGCAACAATGGAGGCTGGCAATCGTCATCATTGCCATTCTCGCCGCGGCCATCACCCCCACCATTGACCCGGTCAACATGGGGCTGGTGATGCTTCCCATGGTTTTGTTATACTTTGTCAGCATTGGTCTAAGCTATATCGCGTACGCCGGGCGAAAGCAGAAAAATGCCACAGGCGAGGCAAATGCCGATGGTGAGTCAGCAGTGTAAGGTTCCGCGCGAAGCGGTGGATTAATCCGAGGAGAGAGAATGAACAGGTTATCTTTATTATCCCGCCGCTATATCATCGCGGCAATCGTGCTTGCTCTGGTCGGGCAGGCCTGTACGTTTTCATTATTTGAAAATCCGATCAACCCTGGCACCCCAACATCGACCCCGGGCATCACGATTCCATCTCCAACGCCTCAGCCTGTGGCGCAAACAACTTTTATCGTAACCCTGCCCGAACCCCTTCAGCCAAATGAAACGCTCGCAATTGCGGTAATGGATGAAGTGACCGGGCTTTCTTTGAATGCCCTGCAATATCCGATGAGTGCCCGCGATTCCCTCACCTATACAGCGGTCTTGCCTGTGCCTTACAACTCGGTTATTAAATATCGGTACGTCCGACGCGGGGACTCGCAGGTCATCGAAGATACCAGTCTCGGCACAGTCATCCGCTATCGTTTGCATTTTGCAACAGCACCCGCTGAAGTGCAGGACATCATTGCAGATTGGGGGGACAAATCCTACGCGCGCCCGACGGGTACGATCCTGGGACAGGTATTCAACTCCGATACCGGCTCGTCTCTGCCAAACCTGTTGGTGAGTGCCGGCGGCGTTCATTATTTGACCGATTCTTTGGGACGCTTCGAATTGAGCGGCCTGCCGGTAGGCACCCAGCAACTGATCGCATACAGTCTCGATGGAATGTATCAACCATTTCAACAGGGCGCAACCGTGGCAGACGGCAGGATTACCATCGTAGACCTGCGTGTAAAGCCCGCACAACTTGTCAATGTCACGTTCATGGTTACGATCCCCGAATCGACTGTGCCCGGCGTGCCGGTGCGAATCGCAGGAAATATTTTACAACTTGGCAACACTTTTGCAGACCTGCCTGGCGGGGTAAGTACCAACACAGACCGAATGCCCGTTATGAATCTACAACCAGATGGGCGATATGAAATCACAATGGGTTTACCTGCCGGCGCTCATATTCAATATAAATACACATTAGGCGACGGCTTCTGGAACGCTGAGCACAAGGCGGATGGCCAATGGAACCTGCGAGAGTTCATCGTTCCAACGCAGGAGATGACTCTAGAAGACACCGTAACCGCCTGGTCTGCTGGCGATTCCGCGCCGATCCTTTTTGAACTTACTGTTCCGTCCGTCACGCCACCGGGTGATATTATTTATATTCAATTTAATATTTTCGGCTGGATGGAGCCAATTCCCATGTGGCCGCTCGGCAATCAGCGCTGGGCATATAAACTATATGGCCCCTTAAACGTGCTCGGCTCGTTTTCGTACCGCTACTGCCGTAATGGACAATGTGGCAGCGCGGACGATGCGCAGACAATCGGATCAGCACCAAGCGGGCGGCAGGCTCTTACCAGCATCCTGGGTCAGGACATACTAGACAACGTCAGCACTTGGAAATGGTACGAAAACCCGGAGCCGACGACCCTGGTGGGAGCCAACATTACGCCTCGTGCGAATAGTTTTGTGACAGGCGTTGAATATCAATCCACTTATCGGCCAAATTGGTCCTATTACGCCCCTCAGGCCTTCGCAAATACACAAGCGTTGGGCGCAAATTTCGCCGTTCTCACACCAAGTTGGACTTATACAAACATCTCGCCCCTGCGCTTCACAACTGTGCCGGGTCAAGACCCATTGTGGATCGACTCAGCCATTATGATCTCGCAAGCGCGCTCATTGGGACTAAATGTCGCTCTCTTCCCGACGCCCAACTTCCCAGCCTCAGCGGACGCTTCCACCACGCTCAGTACGAATTTTTGGCTGGCTGCGCCGCGAGATGCAGAATGGTGGCAGACATGGTTTACACGCTACCGGGCATTTGCTGTCAATTATGCAGACCTCGCCACCCAAACAGGTTCACAGATTCTCATTCTTGGCGGCGACTGGGTGACACCGGCCCTGCCCGATGGGACTTTACCGGACGGCAACCCATCCAACACGCCGGCAGATGTCGAGACTCAATGGAAAGCCATCATCGCAGATGTGCGCTCACATTTCAAGGGACAGGTATTCTGGGCCATGCCATACACCCCATCCAGTATAAAAACGCCGCTGAACTTACTTCAGGATGTGGACGGGATTTACCTGTTGTGGTCTGCCCCACTTTCGACAAGTCAAAGCGCTACAAAATTGGACTTTGCCAATGAGGCTGGAAGATTGCTGGATAATGAAGTTGCGCCGCTTGCATCCTTGTTGAATAAACCTCTCATTCTTGCTATTGCTTATCCCTCCGCCTCAGGCGCAGCCAGTGGGTGTATTGCAAATGGGACGGGCGGTTGTTTTGACCTGTCGGCCTTATCCAGGCCCAATGCAGATATCAGTTCCATCGGTTTGGATCTGCAAACCCAGGCGGATGTTTACGAAGCCATGCTCACTGCCCTCAATGTCCGCTCCTGGATCTCAGGTTTTATCAGCCGCGGCTATTACATACCGGCGGCATTGCAGGACAAATCCACGTCCATCCACAGCAAACCAGCCGCTGATATTTTATGGTATTGGTATCCACGTTTGACAGGCGTAATAAAGTAGAAAAGAAAGAAGCGCAGTATCTCATCTTGCGCTACTGCGCTATACATTAATTTCTTTGGAGGAGCAATGAAAAAAGCTGGCAAGGTCGTTGGTAGGATTTTGATCGCGGTCGTTATTCTCGCTCTCATTGCGGGCGCGGGGGGATTGTTCTATTTCAAGAGTTATCTGCCAGACACCGTCGCGAAAAAATCATTTCCGCAGATTGACGGGAAAATAAAAGTGGATGGATTGAATGATATGGTGGATATCTACCGTGACAACATGGGGATTCCACACATCTACGCCTCCACATCCCATGCCTTGTTCTTCGCGCAAGGCTACGTCCATGCGCAGCATCGCTTCTGGCAAA
>DATEDD010000388.1:0-3239 GCA_035286565.1 Anaerolineales bacterium | reverse complement strand
CTAATGACGAAATGCCTCCCATCCTTCAAGCGCTTTTGTTGTATTATCTTCTTACAGCAGACGGCACAGCCCTGACAGGTAAATGGGTTTCCTTTGCAGATCTGCCCGATGGACGCATGTACAATGCAGCTTTTCAAGGGTATAGCGGCGATGAAATTGTTAAAGCATTTGGATTCGACTTGCCCGCGTTTCGATCCGCTTGTTTGAAAATTGGAGGACAGCCTGTGGAAATTGGCAGCGCTTCTTTTGTGATGCAGGCTTTGCCAAACCTCCCATTGCTTGTGACCTACTGGCTGGGCGACGAGGATTTCCCTTCAGCATGTAAGATCCTGTTTGATTCATCGGCAACACATTACCTGCCAATTGATGGATGCGCGATTGCGGGCAGTATGCTGGCTAAAAAGTTACGGAGCCCAAACGCTTCGCGTCCAGACTCTGGAAAGAACCGCAATAATTCAAGCCCAACATCAGGAGATATTGGAATCCAATTCAAGGAAAAATTATGAAACTTGCTATTACAGGTAAAGGCGGGGTTGGCAAGACTACCCTTACTGCATTGATTGCCCAGGCCTACGCGGATATGGGACGCCAGGTATTGGCTGTGGATGCTGATCCATCTCCCTGCCTGGCAGGCGCATTAGGATTCCCCGCAGAACTGCGCGCGCAACTCAAACCAATCGCTGAGATGGATGAATTAATAGAAGAACGCACAGGTGCGAAGCCTGGCACTGTAGGCGGTTTCTTCACCCTCAACCCGCGCGTGGACGATATCCCCGAACGTTTTAGCGTTCTCCATCGCGGCGTGCGTCTGCTTGAAATGGGCTCGGTAGAGTTGGGCGGTTCTGGCTGTATTTGTCCCGAGTCTGCGATGCTAAAGACTTTATTCACTCATTTGCTCTTCCGAAAAGACGATATCTTGTTGCTTGATATGTATGCAGGTGTTGAACATCTCGGCCGCGCAACCGTTGACTTTGTAGATGCCATGCTCGTGGTCGTTGAGCCGACACGGCGCAGCCTCGGTACGGCCGCGCAGATCAAAAAACTGGCAAATGATATTGGCTTGATACGGCTGTATCTTGTGGGAAATAAAGTTCGCAATGATGAAGAAGCAAAATTTCTCGAAACGGAATTACCGGATATTCCTTTGCTCGGATACTTGCCTGCTGATCTAAAAGTGCAGGAGGCGGACAGGCTTGGCGTTCCTGTGTATGATTATGTGGAAAGTTTGAAAGCCGCAACTGGACAGATCATCCAAAAAGTTGACGAGTTAACGAACGACGATGTAATCGAATGACCGCTACAATTATGTTGCAGGCAAAAAAGCAGGTAAAATAATAGTACGAGGTGTATTATGACTGAACTGGTATCTCAAATGACAAAAGAAGAACTTCGTATCCTGATTAATGAAACTCTTGAACAAAAACTCATCGAACTCTTCGGTGATCCTGATGAAGGATTGGAATTACGCGAATCCGTGAAGAAACGGCTGGCAAAGCAAAGGATCATGGTTGCGCGTGGCGAACACGGCAAGGATTTAGCTGATGTGATCAAAGAGTTGGGGCTGGGATGACATGTATCGCGTCAAGTTTACTGACTCGGCAATGCGCGAATTGTCCGCTTTTGATAAACCTACGGCAAAGCGCATCGTTGATCGTCTGCAATGGTTCATTGAAAATTTTGACGGCTTGCCGCATCATGCGCTGAAAGGGGATTTTTCCGACTTTTATAAACTTCGCGTTGGGGATTATCGGATCTTATACCAGGTTTTAGTTGATAAGCAAATTATTCAAGTACATCAAATTGGTCATCGTCGTGAAGTTTACCGAGGTCGAAAATGACAACAACAATCGCACTCGCAGGCAAGGGCGGCGTGGGGAAGACCACAATCGCTGGAATGGTCATCAAATATCTTGCCCAGAATCAAACGGGCAGTATTCTTGCGATTGATGCCGATCCCTCATCCAATTTGAACATGGTGCTTGGTCTCGATCTCGAATGGACGGTCGGTGACATCCGCGAAGATATGCTGGCGCAGGTAAAGTCATCGCTGACCGAAGGCGGGGCGGCCATGGGCGTCATGCCGGGCGGAGTGAGCAAGCGCGAGTATCTCGATTATCACATCCGTTCCTCCCTGGCAGAAGGTTCACGCTTTGATCTGATCGCCATGGGACGCGGAGAGGGGCAGGGATGCTATTGCGCGGTCAATCATAACCTGCGCGAAGTGATCGATTCAATGAGCAAACATTATGCTTATGTGGTGATCGATAATGAAGCGGGCATGGAGCATCTCTCGCGCCATACCACCCGCGATGTGCAGCACCTGCTGATCGCCAGCGATCCGACCCAGCGCGGCCTGGTCGCTGCACAGCGCATCGCAGAGATGACCAGGAACTTGAATATTCGAATCGAAAAAAGTCACTTGATCGTGAACCGCGTTCCAAGTGGTGAATTACCCGCGCCATTAAAAACAGAAATTGAAAAAATAAACGTGCCTTTGCTTGGAGTCATCCCCGCTAATACGGATCTAGCCACCTTTGAATTTTCAGGCAAACCACTGGTTGACCTTGGCGATGATTCGCCTGTTTATCAGGCTGTTGAGACAATGATGGGACAGATACTCATATAAGAACCATCAGCCGCTTTTCAAAATTTCGACTATTCATTTGAATGGCAGGCTGATAGCACAGCCTTCGCAAGGAAAGAATTTACCCCTCCACTGACCAACAGCTTAGTCCACCAAAAAGAAGAATCTTTAAGTGCCTTGCGGCCTATTTCTCTTTTTCTCCGCTCCTCTTCATCCACGCCTTCTTCATATTTAATGCATCCTCCTCCATGATCGGGCTTTCACACAAGATGCGCCCCGCACAGCCAAATTCATGCAAGGCTTTGAACAAGGCTTTCAAGTCCAGGTCTGCATCGGCGAGGGGCAGGTGATTCTTTTCGCCTTTCGGTCCATACTCAATGCCAGAGAGATGGATGTGCAAGGTCTTCAAGGCTTTTCCGCCAAGTTCCCTGCCATATTTCTCCAGCAAGCGAGACCACTCCTCATAAGTGTTCAGCGTGCCGTCACCGGGGCGGGCATGCAGATGAGCGAAATCGAGACAGGGCTGTACCCCTTCCATGGCTTTGCTCATGGCTAGTGCATCTTCAAACGAACCAAGCATGGCTGATTTGCCCATCGTCTCAGGGCGGATGGTGACATGATCGCCGTTCTTTTGAAGTTCCTTTACACAGCCCTG
>DATEDD010000387.1:0-6602 GCA_035286565.1 Anaerolineales bacterium | reverse complement strand
AAGCGCTGCAAGCACACCGAGAGTCATTAAGGTGTGTGAAATCACCCGCCGTCTGAGTGTAGCGCGGACGACATTTATGAAAACGGGATAACCACCTGCGAGAACCAGGGCCAGGCCAACTAGAAATGGAATGCGCTTGTTCAGGAAATCGAACAATCCCAGGATTTCACCGAATATGACGACGCTGAGAATGATGGCGAACACACTCACCAAAAGCACAGTCAGTTTACGGTTGAAAGCCTGCGTTGAGCCGGTCGCAGTATTGCCCTTCGAAACAGGGTCATGCGACAAGGCGATTGATTCGGGAACATCGTACCCGGCTCCTTTTACGGCAGTGTGGATATCCGTCATCTGAACCAGCCCCGGATCGAGATGAATTACCGCTTTTTCAGTCGCTAGGAAAACATTGACCGATTGCACACCTGGTAGTTTCTCGATGGCCTGTTGGACATGCCGGGTGCAATCGGCACAATCCATGCCGGAAATTGGGACTTCGAGCATGCGTATTTCACTCATTGGGGCGCTCCTCCACCACATAACGGGTGCATTCGTAAACACCGCGGGCCACATCGGCCAGCAGGGTTTCCGCGAGGGTTAGTAGTTCATTGACGCGCGGGTCACTCAGGCGATATGCAACAAATTTGCCGCTCTGTTCTGCTGCCACCAATCCGCAATCACGCAAGCAGGAGAGATGATTGGATACGTTTGATTGTGAAAGTCTGGTTTGCTCGACAATCTCACCAACAGTTAATTCCCCGGTGCGCAAAGATTCCAGGATTTTCAGACGGGATGAATCGCTGAACCCGCGGAACAGCCGCGCCTTGACATTCAAGTAGGTAGTTTCAGCAGTAATAAACACAAGAGCCTCCATGTTACATTATCATATCACCAAGCGATGATATGATAACAAATCGGAGAACAAATGTCAAGTTTACTTGAATAATAGAATGGAATAGACATTGTAAAAAAATAAATATTACAATATTCTAAATTTCTTATATAGGAAGGATGTCCATGGCTGAACGTAATTTGTACAAATTGCAAGCGAATATTTGTCATACCCTGGCCAGTCCGAAACGGTTGGAGATCATTGACCAGTTGCGTATCCGTGAACTATCTGTAACTGAACTGGCAGAGGCCTTGGAGATCAGCCAATCCAATCTCTCACAGCACCTGGCGTTCATGCGTCAGCGGGGGATTTTAACTGCAAGGCGCGATGGATTAAACGTGTTCTATTCCCTGAGTAACCCCAAGATCGCCCAGGCCTGTGATTTTATGCGCCAAGTATTGCTAGAATACTTGGAAACGGGAGCCGAATTAGCTCGTGGAGAATCAATAAGAAAGGAGATCGAACTATGAGTGAAAGCAACATAACCAATTACCTGCTGATCATCAATGATGGTCCGTATGGTAATGAGCGTCCCTACAACGCCCTGCGCCTGGCAATGAACCTGGCCAAGAGCGTAGCGACTCATGTACGGGTCTTTCTCATGGGAGATGGGGTGCAGTGTGCTGTGAAGAATCAGGAAACTCCGCAGGGTTACTACAACGTCGAGCGCATGTTCACTGCCATCTTGCGCGGCGGTGAAGTGGCTACTTGAGCGACCTGCCAGAAAGCCCGAGGTCTCGGGCCAGACGCTTTGATGGATAATATCCAGGTTGGGACAATGGAATTACTCACCGACTGGACAGATGCTGCAGATAAATTAGTGGTGTTTTAAGACATGGGATTTTGGCCGGCGAGGTTTGCTTTTTGGATCCTGCCGGCTTTTTTTGCCTGACTGTTCAACATAAACCCAGGGAAGGCGGGTATGGCGTGTATTTTCCCACTTAGATTGGGTTTCCAGAGGAAAAAGGCAATCGAAAATGTGTTGTTCGATAACAATCGGTATACAATGGAGACTATTCGCGTTTAGCGATGAAAATCTCTCCCGGAAGGCTGACTATGCCGAAACAACTTGCCTTGAAAACCAACCCCTCCCTCACTGAAGTAGGTGCCGAAGCGCCGGCACTTACCCCCCCGCCCTCCCTGGCGCATTTGTTCTTCTCCTTTTTCAGGCTGGGGCTGACTGCCTTTGGCGGGCCGGCTATGGTCGCTTACATCCGCAAAATGGCCGTTGAGAAAAAAAGCTGGCTCGATGCAGATGCGTTCAAGGATGGCGCGGCGCTGTGCCAGATGATCCCTGGTGCAACTGCCATGCAGACCGCCGCCTATGTCGGGTTAAAGGTGTGCGGGATTCCCGGTGCAGCGGTGTGTTACCTTGGTTTCGGCCTTCCCGCATTTTTGTTGATGCTGACTTTCGCGGCAGCATACGCATCCACACGTACCTTGCCGGCGGTCGCATCCGCCTTCAGCGGCCTGCAGGCCATCATCGTGGCGGTGATTGCCAACGCAACCCTGGCATTTGGCAAAACGACGCTGAAGAAGTGGACGCATTTTCTTATTGCGTTCCTGTCCGCAGTTTTATTCGGTCTGAATGTGAATCCAATCCTGGTGCTCCTGCTGGCCACCGTTGCTGGCCTGGTTCTGATCAAACCTGATCCGGCCTCCGGTCAGACTCGCCCCCCTGCACACTTCCCATCTCCCATAAAATTGGTCTTGGGGGTCTTGGCCGTTTACGGGTTGGCCCTCCTGTACCTGTACTTCTTCCACAAGAACCTCTTTGATCTTTCCCTGTTAATGTTCCGAATCGATCTGACAGCCTTCGGTGGCGGGTTTGCTTCCATACCATTAATGTTCCATGAGATCGTCGATGTACGGGGCTGGCTGGACAGCCAGACATTGATGAATGGCATTGTTCTGGGGCAGGTGACACCCGGTCCGATCGTGATCACCGCCACGTTCATCGGCTACATAATTGCCGGCCTTCCCGGAGGCGTAGTTGCTACGGTCAGTATCTTCCTGCCATCCTTCCTATTGTTAGTGGGAATCGCACCCTATTTCGAACGCCTGCAGACCTCCCCGCTTTTCAATAAAGTGATCAGGGGCGTGCTATGTTCCTTTGTTGGCCTGCTTGCCGCTGTCACCTTCCGATTTGCGCTGAATGTCGATTGGGACCTGTCTCATGCGCTGCTCTCCGGTGCGACCTTGATCGCCCTGCTCTTGAAAGTGGATATTCTCTGGGTCGTCTTATGCGGATCCATCCTGTCTGTAATCTTGTTTCAGTTGTAATTGATGCAGTTAAATACCGACATAACCTGGAGTTCCTGCCCACAACCTGACCAAGGGTGTCGGACGTTGGCAGCGGCCAATGCCTGCCAAATAAGACTTTTAAAATTCCGTCAAATTGTTGGAGCTAAAACTTGAAAACAAGAGAAAGTGGTATGCCGGATGAGTAGATGTGGGATGGTTTTTTTGACCCGGAATTCATCTTGAAAGGTCTGGGGATCCAAAATCTAACCGGAACGATTATCGATTTAGGTTGCGGAT
Organism: Anaerolineales bacterium; assembly: GCA_035286565.1. GTDB lineage: Bacteria > Chloroflexota > Anaerolineae > Anaerolineales > Villigracilaceae > Villigracilis. Next base: position 3,172 of record DATEDD010000387.1, on the reverse strand, counting down.
ATGGGACATTTACCATCCTGGTTGCCCAGGCAAACCAGGGTACGGTAGTTGCCCTCGACATTGAGAAAGAGATGGTTGTTGCTACGCAGAAGAAGGCCGATCAGGCCGGGTTGGTAAATATCCACACAGTTCAGCGGGATTTTTTTTGACAGTGGGAACCGATCTTCCAGAGGCCAGTTACGAATATGTTATGCTTTTCAACATCCTGCACGCCGAGGAACCCTTGAAGATTCTGGCCGATGCCCACCGAATTCTGGTGCAAGGAGGAAGGGTCGGGGTCATTCACTGGATTCACGATGGCACAACGCCGCGCGGCCCATCTCTGAATATTCACCCTACACCCAAACAATGCCAATCCTGGTTGATTGAAGCCGGTTTCAATATTGTCGGATAGGTGTGGATTTCCAACCTTATCATTTTGGATTGGTCGGTAAAAAAAACAAAAAAACCATCTCAATTGGGGCGGTTAAAACGTCAAGAGGTAAGGGACGGAGACAGATCAATTTATCTTGACAGTTGGGAGATAAAGGTGTAAACTACAAATAGTTGAGCAACTACGCAACAATAACCAGGATAAGCACATCCTAACTTTGCTAAGAATGGTCCTCCCCTTCCACCTCCGTTTTTGAGCCATGAAAACTGAAATCGTTTCCCCTGAAATCGCCATCGACCTTGCCAACCTCTTTGAAGCCCTGAGCGACCCCACCCGCGTGCGCATCATAGCCACATTGCTGGAGGGGGAAATCGGCGTCGGTGAATTGGTGGAACGCATCGGGTTGAGCAAGTCAGCTGTTTCACACCAACTGCGCGGCCTGCGCGACAAGCGCATCATTTGCACCCGCAAACAAGGACGCAATGTGTTTGTCTGCCTTGATGATCAGCACGTTATCGAACTATTCCAGCGTGGCCTTGACCACGTCTTACATGGATAACGGGATGAACATGTATAAAAGGCTCGCACTGGTTATTTTGCTCGTTCTGATTGTGATTGGTTTTACAGGGCATCTTCTCTCACCCGCTCATCACGCCATATCCGAATCCCCCTGTACTTTCCACTCAGGTTTCCTTTCACCGGAGCCTTTGGTTGTTTCTGTCATTGAAGTGCGAGTTCAACCCTGTTTCAGTCAAACCATCATCTGCGCCTTGAGCGTGGATGCAAAGTTCCCCCATCCTCCCACAATCTAACGGCCAGCGCGCTTACCGCGCCAGATCATATTTGCGAATTCCCAAACGATTCGTGCTCGTTTTGCATTGTTGATATCTATTCCGAAAGGTTTTATCTGATGGAAAAAACAATAGAATTGGAAATCCCACTCCTTTTACCTGGTGTGGAGGACGAGAAAGATGATTGCACCACCCGCCTGGAAACCGCGCTAGCGGAGCGCAAAGGAATCCTGCGTGCTCACTTGGAACGCGACAAATCACCCGTTAACTTGTGCCTGCACTATGATCCCATCCAGTTGACCCTCTCCGATGTTAAACGCCTCGCCGAACGGGCGGGTGCGCAAATCATCAATCGCTTCCATCACGAATCCATCGCGGTCGAAGGCATGGACTGTTCGGATTGCGTGACCGTGATCGAACACAGCGTCGCACGCATGGATGGCGTGCTGTCTGTCAATGTAAACTACCCTGCTGAAAAAATGTGGGTGGAATTCGATAACCAAAAAGTGAACCGCACCGCCATTGAGAAAAGAATCATCTCCCTGGGCTATGAAATCCCCTCCGATGGACTGCGGTCCTGGTATCAGGAAAACCGTGAGCTGCTGTTCAGTCTGCTTTCCGGGTTGCTCCTGCTGATTGGCTGGCTGGGTGGCGCTTTTCTGAGCTTTCCCGCACTCCTCAGCACTGGTTTCTATCTCGCCGCGTATATATTTGGCGGGTGGGATATTTCCCAGCACGCCTGGCATGCCATCAAGGAAAGCCACTTCGATACCGACCTGCTGATGGTAATGGCAGCTCTCGGTGCGGCAGCTCTCGGTGAATTTGCTGAAGGCGCATTGCTTTTGTTCCTGTTCAGCCTCGGACATGCGCTGGAAGAACGCGCCCTCGACCGCGCCCGCGCGGCGGTGCGCGCACTGGCAGACCTTGCTCCTAAGTTCGCCCTCGTCCGCCGCGATGGAAAAGAGCTGGAACTGCCCGTTGAATCTTTAAAACTTGACGATCTTGTGATCGTCCGCCCTGGCGTTCGCATCCCGATGGACGGTGTTATCCTGACTGGAAATTCTGGGGTTGATCAGTCATCCGTGACGGGCGAATCTCTTCCAATAGATAAAGCGCCTGGCGATCAGGTCTTTTCAAGCACGGTCAACGGCGAAGGCGTGCTCGAAGTAAAAGTTATGCGCCTTGCAAAAGATTCAACATTATCGCGCGTGATGAAAATGGTCGAAGAAGCGCAAGCGCAGAAATCACCAACGCAACAAACGGTTGAAAAATTCGAGCGCATCTTTGTGCCTGCTGTGTTGATTATCACAGCGTTGATCATCATCGTGCCGCCGTTTTTTGGAGTTGAATTTCGCGTGTCGTTTTTGCGGGCAATGACTCTCCTTGTCGCCGCATCTCCTTGCGCCCTCGCGCTTGGCACGCCTGCATCCATTCTTGCGGGCGTCGCGCAAGCCGCACGCAATGGTGTGCTGGTCAAGGGTGGCATGCATCTTGAAAATCTCGGTCGCCTCAAAGCCATCGCTTTCGATAAAACTGGCACGGTCACACATGGCAAACCTGAGGTAACTGATATCGTGGCGTTTCAATCGGCGGGGTGGAAAGAAGCGGATTTATTATCCATCGCGGCAGGAGCGGAATCGCGTTCTGCACATCCGCTTGCCCAGGCAGTTGTTCGCGCCGCTCAGACTAAGGGTGTGCCTGTTTCCGTTATGGACGAAGTTGAGTCGCTGACGGGACGCGGCTTGCGCGCTGTCTCCAATGGAAAAACGATTTGGGTTGGCAATCAGAAGTTAATGGATGAAGCGGGCGTGACGCTTGCCGCTGATGCGATTCAAAAAGCACAATCGCTTCAACAATCAGGTAAGACATTGTTTTGGGTTGCCGAAGATAAAACAGCAGTTGGCCTGCTTGCCCTTGCAGATACATTGCGCCAGGAAGCCGCATCGACAATGAAAGCCTTGAAGAAGATTGGCGTGGCACACACCATCATGCTCACGGGCGATAACGT
>DATEDD010000386.1:0-4833 GCA_035286565.1 Anaerolineales bacterium | reverse complement strand
CTTCGGGCGCATCCACTTCGGGGACGAACATCCGCTTGAATCCATTTGCGCGGGCAGTGGCGGCCATCGGCAAAACGCCGCGTGCGTGACGCACAACACCGTCGAGTGAAAGCTCGCCGATGACCATTGTGTTTTCAACTTTGTCGTGTGGAAGAGAAAACCCGCGAGGACGATGACGCCGAGTGTGATGGGGAGATCGTAGGATGGACCCTCTTTGCGAACAGTGGCGGGCGCGAGATTCACAACTACTCGGTGATGTGTGAAATGCAAGCCTGTGTTCTTGACAGCAGTTTGCACTCTGTCACGGCTTTCCTGGGATGCGGTGTCAGGTAGCCCACTATTGTCATGCTGGGCCAAAAAAACCGTTAAATTTCAGGTTAGAATTGACTCATCAGCACTCAAAAAGACACATTACGAGAATATCACAATGAATTCTAAAAAGAACTTAGCCTTGGCAAACGCGGCACTCGGTCGGTATAGTTAGATGGATTGCCGCATTTCGATTGTCGTGAATGAGTAAGAAACTGCGTTTCCTATTTCAAGAAAAAGTAATTTCTTTGAAATGTTGAGAGTATCTGCTATGAATCCTTCGGAGCAGGGATACACACAATCGGACATATTTTTCGTGCTCATTCAAAGGAAAGAAGATTATTATTCACGAATCATTAGTAGATGCTAATCGTGTTTTCAAAGTCCGTCGGGACCGGATTGTATAAACAGCTTGGTTTTTACCAAGTTGTCTTTTTTAAATGCAAGGATAACATCTCGGATGTACAGATTAGCCGTCATAACCTTATGTAAGTGACTCCTTATTTTTTTACTTCACAAATCCGGGCGGATGACCGAAGTAGCCAGCACAGGTATCGAGACCAATAAGTAAAAAGAAATCTTGTAACTCGGTGGTCTTGATACCTGCAATGCACCAAACGCATTGCTGTACAAGTGTACGGCGAGAAGAACACTAGTCCTACTTGGCCACCAGATCAGATGAAAATTTTTGTGCAATCTCAAATACTTCCTGTGGCTGTTCGAGCGCGACAAGATGCGTGGCTCTCTCGATTGTTTCCATGCGAATGGATGGATTGAGGCATGTGACTTTGCGCGCAGTCCTCTCCCAAAACGTATCTGTTTCCGCGCCGCGAATGATAAGCGTGGGGACTTTTAACGTCGGCAATGCGCGCCATAGTTCCATGTCGCGCCAGATGCTGGCATAATATATGTGCGATTCCCATTCCGGGCTATATATTAGTTGGTAGCCACCATTTTCTTTGGGGCGCGTTATTCCTTCGATGTAGGTGCGCAACGCGGCATCATCCATATATTTGAAGGTGGGAACCTTCAGGTATCTTTCGAAGAGAAGATCAAGGTCGTCAAAATCGCGGCGGCGATTTTTCGCAGATAAAATATGCGGGTGAAGGCGATGCGCAAATTTGAATGTGAGTGCGATATTCCAGAGCGCGATGAAGGAGGGGGGAAGCAAAACAGGATCAAGAAGAATAAGGCGTTGGAATTTTTGCGGTTGGCGAAGCGCGGCTCTCAAAGCGGCGATCCCGCCCATCGAATGGCCGATGACAGTTGTCGGCGCGCGCGACTCGTTTTCATCTAAAAAACGGAGCAGGTCGTCGCTAAAGGGAGTCCAATCGTGGATATCTTCAGGTCGGCTGTCTTCCCACAATGGACGCTGGAGCATGGCTGTAACATGGTTGCTCCTTGCGAGCCGCGTAAGGAGCGGGCGATAACATGCGGGCGGATAGCCGTTGGCGTGTAAAAATAACAGGTTGGGGCCTTTGCCCCCGAAATCCTGCGATGGAATATGTGATGTGGGCATAATGCTCCGCTTGGACTACGTTAATGTAATTTCTGTGTTTTCCAAATGTGTGTTACATTTTGCCAGAAGTCATGCATGTAAGCAAGGGAATTCTGTCGTCGCTATTTTCCCCAACTCTGATACCGCCTTATTTTATCTGGCGCGGCTTGCTTAAGCCGTTACAGCTTTTGCCAACTCATCTGCAATGCGAAGATATTTTTCGTGAACATCATCCTCGTGCTCAATACGGTTGAACTCCGCCATTAACTGTTGATGTTGTCCAACGGGAATAACATTATCAGCCATTGGGAAGATTATATTATCCTCCTTCTGAATATGCTCGCGTAACAGTGTTGCATAATCCAGTGCATTTTGGATAACCTGGGACAGGGCTGTTGAGTCACCTCGCTCAACCCATATTATTATCCCTTCAGGGGACAACTGATAGACCAACCCATCAATGAACTTGTCCTTTAGTGCAGGGGTGATTATTTTTAACCACTCAACGCATTGAAAAGGCGATAGAAGAAAAGCACAAGTGCAATCGACAACGCAAGAAAGGCATACCAGCGTTTTCGAACGATCAAAAGAAGCTGGCTTATGGATGGGAATCGCTCCAACTTGACGAATTCGCCAAAGAGTATATAAGCCCCATACGAGCCAATCCCGATTATGGCGACAGCATACAACAACTGAAAAACAGCGGAGATGACTTTCATCTTGCACCTTCCACAATCCTGATCTCATCCTCACTCAACCCATATTATTATCCCCCTTCAGGGGAAAACTCATAGGGCAAACTAGCAATGCACTTATCCACTGACTCAACCTCATACATGAGACGATACGCGTCGTGGTGTTGATCAACCTTTTCCTTATTCGAGAATCCCAATGATGTAAGTATACAGAATTATACATCCACACCTGCCGCGACATGGAAAAACCTGATGGGTCTAATCACAGATTCGCAGATACCCATCAGGCTTGGGCGGGTTATTACGCCGCAGATTTTTGGATTTGCTCGACGACCATATCTCCCATTTGCGTGGTGCTGATGCCGCTGTGCGCGTTGGTGGAGGGGATTTTTCCGCTGGACAGCAAATACGCCACACTGTCTTCTATGCGCTTTGCCGCGGCTTTTTCGCCGAGGTAATCCATCATCATGCTCACCGCCATGACCGCACCAAGCGGACAGGCGACATTCTTGCCCGCGTATTTCGGCGCGGAGCCGTGGATCGGCTCAAACATGGATGTCTTGCCCGGGTGTAAATTTCCCGACGCAGCAATGCCCATCCCGCCCTGCAGCATGGAGCCGAGATCGGTGATGATGTCGCCGAACAGGTTGGTGGTCACGATCACGTCGTACCACTCCGGCTTTTTGATCATCCACATCGTACACGCATCCACGTAAGCGTGATCTTGTTCGATATCCTTGTATTCCTGTCCGACTTCGGCAAAAGTGCGCGTCCAAATATCGTGCGGACGGATGGCATTGGCTTTATCCACCATGGTTAAACGCCCGGGTTGCTTGCGTTCGGCGGCGCGGGCGCGCGCCAGTTCGAACCCGTAACGGATGGCGCGCTCCACACCTTTGCGCGTGTAGACGCTTGTGGAGGTCGCGACTTCATCAGGCGTGCCTTTCTTCAGGATGCCGCCGATCTGCGAATATTCGCCTTCTGTATTTTCGCGCACTACAATGAAATCAATATCATCGGGACCTTTGCCTTTTAGCGGGCAAAGCGCCTCAGCGTAGAGTTTGATCGGGCGCAGGTTAATGTACAGGTCCAACCCGAAGCGCAAACCGAGAATGACCGAACGTTCGACCAGTCCCGTTTCCACATCGGGGTGGCCAATTGCGCCGAGGTAAACGGCGTCCAGCGTGCGCCATTCGTCAATCACTCTGTCAGGAACAAGTTCCTTTGTCTTGAGATAATACGTGCCGGAATAAGGGTATTCGATGAAATTGCAATCGAAGCCGCCGTCCTTCATTACAGTGCGCAAGGCTTTCAACCCTTCCGCCGCAACTTCCGGACCGATCCCATCCCCGCCAAGAACGCCGATGTTATATGTTTTCATTTATCTTCTCCATTGGTTATGATTGCATGTCATTCTGAGCGGAGCGAAGAATCTCTAAGATTATCACAGAGACCCTTCGCTAACGCTCAAGGTGACATGGATAAGACTAGATTAATTTTTCCGCGAGCCTCTCTTCCGCGTAAGCAAGGAGGCCGCCCACGTCAATGATGCGCCGCAAAAATTCGGGGAAGGGCGTTGCCTGGTATTGCGCGCCCGTCGTCAGGTTGCGGATGACCCCCGCAGCTGGCTCCACCTCGATCTCGTCGCCTTCGTTGATTCCATCCACTGCCTGCGGGCATTCGAGGATCGGCAAGCCGATGTTGATGGCATTGCGGAAGAAAATGCGCGCAAAGGATTTGGCGATGACAGCCGAGACGCCCGCGGCTTTGATGGTGAGCGGCGCAACCTCGCGCGATGATCCGCAGCCGAAATTTGAATCAGCGACAATGAGATCGCCGCGCTTCATTTTTTGGACGAAGTTCGCATCGGCGTCTTCCATGCAGTGCAGGGATAATTCGCGCGGGTCGGCGGTGTTGCAATGGCGCGCAGGGATGATCGCGTCGGTATCCACGTTCCTGCCAAACTTCCACGCGTGACCGTGAATACGGACGCGCTCGCGCAGGTAATCCTTTTGGACAGGTCCGCCGGCATGGCGCGGCAGAACGTCGAAGAACAAGACGCGGTCCGGGCGGGCGTAATCAGGCAGGCGCGCTTCGGCAAAGGCGAGCACTTCTTGTGTGGTGAGTTTTGCCCGTTCTTCAGGCACAATGCACGCGCAAGTCAGTTCGCCGAGGATTAAATCCGGTACGCCCACCACCGCCGCGTCCTTGACGCCCGGAAGCGAACGCAAGACCATTTCAATATTGCCAGGATAGATCTTAAATCCGCCGCGGATGATGACTTCATGCTTGCGCCCGACGATGCGAACGGGACCATCCGCGTCAACGACT
>DATEDD010000385.1:0-9096 GCA_035286565.1 Anaerolineales bacterium | reverse complement strand
GCATCAGCGCAGATCCCTGTCATTAAATCAGGAACAGGCAACGGGTCCAGTCTGAGCGGGCTTGTCATCCAGAAAATAAATGTTCGCAACGGCCCTGGGACAACCTATGATATCCTCGGAATTTTAAATCCAAATGATGTGGTTTTCATGACGGGTAAAAGTCCCAGCGGAGCGTGGATACAAATCGAGTATACAAATGCGCTCGATGGAAAAGGTTGGGCGGCTTCCGAGTTCTTAAAAATTGAGGACGCCGAATCCCTACCAGTAATTGAGGAGACAGGGGCATCACAGCAGACGCCAACCGAAATCGTCGGTACGCCCGCCACCATAATATTGCCAGCCATGCAGGATGGTGATTCAATGGGTGCTCCATTGGCGAAGGTAACGATTGCACCGGGGAGCACTCGTGCTTTTCAGGTGAATGGCGATGTTTCTGCACCTAAAGGGGATGCCGAAGATTGGGTTGAATTCACTTCATACAACTCGTTGGTCGTGGTTCAACTATTATGTTCAAGTAATGTTCTACAGGTGGAGTTATGGAATCGCGGAGCAGGCAGTGATGATTTTTTATTAACCTGCGGAGAAGAGCGTCTGCTGAGCATCTCCCCCAACAGCACTTATCTTGTGCGTTTATTCATCCCTCCTTCAGATGAACTCCGCTACACATCGTTCACTTTGCGCGTGGAGGCTCTCCGTTAAAACGGAATGAGACCTGCAGTAGTTCTCTTCCTCGGCTACCCGGCGCCATTCAAGGCTGATGCTGTCCGCGCATGGCCGCTTCACTAAATTAAACTCGCACTTATTGTTTGTGATGCGCTTGTGTGGAATTGTACAAAATCAAATTTTATGATACATTTATGGATAAATTTCACAAAAGCGAGGGCATATGAACGCTGAAAAAATACCGGATATCATCATTGGGCGGCTTCCCGTTTATCTGCGCGCCCTTCAACGCATGGCAGATAATGGGCTTATGACAACCTCATCCCAGGAACTCGGTGAACATGTAGGTATTTCCGCCGCGCAGATCCGCAAAGATATCTCACAATTTGGCGAATTTGGGAAGCAAGGGACCGGGTATTCAATCGCCTACCTGCTTAATAAACTTCGCGAAATCCTGAAAGTAGATCGCATCTGGGATGTGGCCCTGATCGGCGCCGGTGATATGGGGCACGCGCTCGCAAATTATCCAGGCTTTAAAAATCGCGGTTTTCATATTGTAGTGATCTTCGATAATAACTATGAAAAAATCGGTCAAAGAATTGGAAATTTTGTTGTCCAGGACGCTTCTCATATGACCGAAAGCATCAAATCCTCCAATATCAAAATTGCCATGCTCACTGTCCCTGCCACTGCTGCGCAAAGCGTTGCCGAAAAACTGATCCAGGCTGGTGTAAGAGCCATCCTCAACTATGCTCCTATCAACCTGAATGTGCCAAATACCGTCAAAGTGCAATACATAGACCCAGCCACACACTTGCAGAGAATGACTTTTTATTTGTAATGGATTTACGAACCTCATAAACCAAACAGGCGACTCGGGTTGAGTCGCCTGTTTGGTTTATTTACCTTAAATATTTAGACCTGGGGCAAATTCCTGCGGATCACATTCAACATGCCAAAGCTTTTCACCGCGCCTTGCACCACACAAGTCAGCGGATTGTCCACCAAATAAGCCGGAATACCCAAAGATTTAGTCAGCAATTTGTCAACGCCACGTAACAACGCACCGCCTCCGCATAGTGCAACACCTCGGTCAATAATATCTGAAACCAATTCAGGTGGTGTTTTTTCCAACACCTTGCGGCCTGTTTCCACGATCTGCTTCAACGGCTCCTGCAAGGCTTCCACGATTTCACCTGTGGTCAAATTCACGGGACGGGGCAAACCAGTGACTTGGTCCTGGCCCTGCACTTCCATGCTATTTTCAATATCCTGCGGAACCGCCGCGCCAATACGGATCTTAAGTTGTTCGGCAGTCACCTGCCCAATGATGACACCGTATTTTCGGCGCACGTAATAGACAATGGCTTCATCCAAATCCATGCCACCGGCGCGCAATGTATCAGCGGAAACAATGCCGTACATGGCCATCACTGCAGCTTCGGTGCAACCGCCGCCCAAACAGATGATCATATTTCCAGATGGTGAGTTGATGGGAAGGTCAATGCCAATGGCGGCGGCCAACGGTTGTTGGATGAGGAACGCTTCGCGACTGCCTGCTTCCATGACAGCCTCATAAACGGCCCGGCGCTCCACACTGGTCACTCCGTAAGGAACAGAGACCATCACACGGGGACGAAAGATCCGCATCGACCCGCTGACACGCTGTAACAGGTATGCAAGCAGGGTCTCGGTAATTTCATAGTCAGCGATCACGCCATGTTTGAGCGGACGCGCCACTTCAATATTTTCTGGAACCTTGCCCAACATATTAAGCGCTTCAATGCCTGCCGCAACCATCTTTTGATCGTCCACTTCGATGGCAACAATGGTTGGCTCTTCCAACAGCACCTGAGCGCTGTCCGCGAGACGGGTAAACATGGTACCGAGGTCTATGCCCAGGTCTTTTGAGAATAATGCCACGTGAGTCTAATTCTCCGAGGTGGGCATTCGCATCCCACCCTTGCGATATCGGCGGACAGCATCCAATCGAAGGTTGGATTTGCGTAAAGCAGCCTCCATTACCAGATACACATCTGAATTGGCGGGAATACCCTTGGCAAGCACTTCCTCAGCACGCTTGCGGGCGGCAACAGCGCGAACCTCGTCAATCTCTTCCACATTCTCGGCCGCATCAGCCAGAACGGTGATGATATCAGGTTGAACTTCAGCAATTCCGCCAGCGACTGTAAATAATTCTTCTTTACCACCTTTACGAACTTTGATGATTCCATATTTTAAGGTGGTAAGAACGGGCGCATGTTTGGGAAGGACCCCCATTTCTCCGTCCGCGCCCGGCAACACAACCATATCCACGTCACCTGCGAATACAGTACGGTCCTGGGAGACAATTTCACATCGAATGGTCATTATTTTTCCCTGACGGATTACAATCTACACAACTTGAAATCCGTAATTCTTGGATTATGCCTTTGCTAGCTTTTCTGCACGTTCGCGAACGTCTTCGATTGTACCAGCCAGCATGAAGGCTTGCTCGGGAAGATCATCGCATTTGCCATCGAGAATTTCGCGAAAGCCGTGGACTGTCTCCTTGAGATGTACATAACGGCCCGGAATACCGGTGAAACGTTCAGCCACATAGAGCGGCTGGGAGAAGAAGCGTTCGATCTTGCGGGCACGGGATACAATTAGTTTGTCATCTTCGGAGAGTTCATCTATACCAAGGATGGCGATAATATCCTGTAAATCCTTGTAACGCTGGAGAACACGCTGAACTTCACGGGCTGTCCGGTAGTGCTCCTCTCCAACAATGTTAGGATCAAGAATTCGGGAGGTTGAACCGAGCGGATCCACTGCGGGGTATATACCTTTTTCTACAATGGAGCGTTCAAGGGCAATGGTCGCATCCAAGTGTGTGAATGTCGCCACAGGAGCAGGGTCGGAGTAGTCATCCGCTGGCACGTAAACCGCCTGCATGGATGTGATCGAGCCAGTACGGGTGGAGGTAATACGTTCCTGCAACTCACCCATTTCAGTGGCAAGAGTCGGCTGATAGCCGACAGCGGAGGGCATACGCCCAAGCAACGCGGACACCTCGGAACCCGACATGGAAAAGCGGAAGATGTTATCAATGAAGAGTAACACATCCTTGCCTTGATCCCGGAAATATTCAGCCATGGAAAGAGCAGTCAAAGCTACGCGCAAGCGCACGCCAGCAGGTTCGTTCATTTGACCGTACACCATGACTGTATCCTTCATAACACCCGATTCGAGCATTTCGCGATACAAACCTGTGCCTTCACGGGTACGTTCCCCCACACCCGCGAACACAGAATTGCCTTCGTGTTCGGTCGCTACGGAGCGGATGAGTTCCATGATGATAATGGTCTTTCCCGTTCCAGCACCGCCAAAGATACCCGTTTTGCCACCCTTGGTGAACGGAGCGATCAAGTCTATTACTTTAACACCGGTTTCAAAGATTTCAACACGAGTGGATTGTTCAGAAAAAACCGGGGCTAAGCGGTGAATGGGGTAACGAGTTACAGCATTGACTTCGCCTTTCTCATCAATCGGATTGCCAAGCACATTGAAGATACGCCCAAGAGTAGCTGGTCCCACGGGGACCATGATCGGAGCGCCTGTCGCCAATGCGGGAACACCGCGTTGAAGACCATCTGTCGAGTCCATGGATACAGTACGAACCCAGTTGCCGCCCATGTGTTTTTGGACTTCAAGCACCAACACATCCTGACCTGAACGCTCAACTTGAATCGCTTCGAACAATCCAGGAACATCACCCTCAGGGAATTCAACGTCAACCACACCACCCAAGATTTGTACGACACGGCCAGTTGCTTTTGCCATGATTTCCTCCAGTTTATTTAGCGGCCAGCGCTTCTGCGCCGCCCACAATGTCTAAAATATCGTTCGTAATGCCTTGCTGACGAACTTTGTTATAAGCCAGTTGTAACCCGCCAACAAGTTCCTTCGCATTGTCTGTCGCATTTCGCATCGCGATCATGCGCGCGGCGTGTTCACTGGCTTGCGACTCAAGAATAGCCTGGTATACCTGCAATGCAGTAAAGCGCGGGATGATTTCATCCAGTATTTCACGCTGGTCTGGTTCGTATTCATAGGCCGCAACGGGTCCCGTGGACGCGGAGCTATGTTCAAAATCCTCGACGCGGCCTTCCCCACCAAGTTCGAGCGGAAGAAGTTTCTTCACTGTCGCGATTTGACGACCCATGTTGACAAAGTCTGTATAGACGAGATAGACCTCGTCTACTTCACTGTTTTTATATGCCTCCACAGCCAGATGGCCGATTGCAGAAACATCCATAAATGTTGGCGCCGCGGGAAGATTGCTGAATTCCGCGATCACATTCTTGTGGCGTCGAACGAGTAGATCCCGGCCCTTTCTGCCGACAGCAATATATTTAACAGGAACTTTCGAGCGTTGTCCTGAGGCGAAGCCTGTCGAAGGGTCGAATTGTTGCGATGTATAACGGATCACATTGGAATTGTAGGCGCCGGCGAGCCCGCGATCTCCGGTAATTACCACCACCAATATATGTCTCACAGAAGCATGTTTTGCGAGCAGTGGATGCAGACTGTCACGGCCGGGTTGTTGAGCGACGTGCTTTAAAACCTGCCATGCCTTGGTTGCATACGAGCGTGTCGCAGTGACCGCATTTATTGCCTTGCGAACTTTGCTCGCGCTCACTGTTTCCAGAGCACGTGTGACTTGCGAAATATTTTTGACGCTCTTTATTCGGAGCCGCATTTCACGAGCGGAAGCCATAGGATGAGTCCTCTATTCCTTAATCTGTCTTAGGCTTGCCAGCCCGCACGGAAGCTATCGAGGGCTTTTGCAAGTGCAGCACGATTTTCATCAGAAATTGCCCTCTTTGCGACAACATCTTTTCTGATTTCTGGATGCGAAGACGCCATATAACGAGTGAGATCCGCCTGCCACTGCGCCATCTTATCAAGCGGTACATTATCAGCATAACCGTTCGTGCCGGCAAAAATGACAATCACCTGATCCGCAAGCTCCATTGGCTGATATTGTGGCTGCTTAAGAATTTCCTGCATGCGCTGACCCCGGCTTAACTGCTGCTGTGTGGATTTATCGAGATCGGAAGCCATCAAAGCAAACGCCGCCAACTCGCGGTAAGCTGCCATGTCTAGGCGCAAGCGGCCAGCGACCTGTCTCATCGCTTTTGTCTGCGCATCACCACCAACGCGGGAAACAGAGATACCCACATTCACCGCAGGGCGAATACCAGCATTGAAAAGGCTGGATTCAAGATAGATCTGACCATCTGTAATTGAAATTACGTTCGTGGGAATATAAGCCGAAACGTCGCTGAGCAAAGTCTCAATGATCGGTAGAGCAGTCAGCGAACCGCCCGTTCCTTTCACCTTAACGATCTTGTAGTTCTGGGCATCCTTTATCTTCTTGCGGGCTTCCTCCGCTTCATCCTTTGAAATAGGTCCTTTATAAACCTTGCCGTCCACGCCGTCTTTTTCGGAAGCCGTGGCTTCTTTGAAATCATTCTTTACAATGACATATTTATTTGCAAGGCGAGCCGCGCGTTCAAGCAATCGGGAGTGCAGGTAGAAGACGTCACCTGGATACGCTTCACGTCCAGGCGGGCGGCGCAAAAGCAGGGAAATCTGACGGTACGCCCAGGCGTGTTTGGAAAGATCATCATAGATCACCAAAGCATCGCGGCCTGTTTCCATAAACTCTTCGCCGATGGCACAAGCTGAATATGGAGCGATATACTGAAGAGCGGCTGATTCATCCGCTGCGGCAACAACTACGATCGTATTATCCATGACCCCCGCACGTTCAAGGATGCCAACTGTACGTGCAACAGCGGCTTTCTTCTGGCCGATCGCCACATAAATACAAATCAAATCCTTGCCTTTTTGATTGATGATCGTATCGATCGCAATGGCAGTTTTACCGGTCTGGCGGTCGCCAATGATCAACTGGCGCTGACCGCGTCCCACGGGGATCATCGAGTCAATCGATTTGATGCCGGTCTGCACAGGAGTATCCACATCCTGACGTTGCACCACACCAGGCGCAATGCGTTCAATCGGGCGGAACCCGCTTGACACGATCGGACCTTTGTCATCAATTGGCTCACCCAGCGAATTCACGACTCGTCCGATCATTGCATCGCCAACAGGAACGGATGCAATTCGTCCGGTACCGCGTACGGTCATGCCTTGAATGATGCCGTCGTATTGGCCCATCACGATCACACCGACGCTGTCTTTTTCAAGATTGAACGCCGTGCCCATTACGCCGTTCGAAAACTGCACAAGCTCCTGCGCTCTAACATTCGCAAGTCCGTGCACGCGGGCAATCCCGTCACCTGCTTCAACGACAACACCAATATCGCTGATGTTTAGTTCGGGATTAAAGCCTTCAATTTGTTTCTGCAAATCACCTGTGATCTGCTTGATCAGGTCTGACATTAGGAAGCCTCCACCAAAATTCGTTTTACGTACAGAACCCGGATAAGGGGCTTATCCGGGTCTACTTGTTATTTTCCGCTTGCAAACCTCTTAAATATTATATTCGTGAGTAAGCGCACAAGCGAGCCAATAATACCTGAAAGGTTAATGATTGTCTAGTTACAATCATCTTGAACCTTAAGAAATCCTGCATTTACCTCCCTGGTGCGCTATGATTGATATACGGAATGCCAGTTCCTTCATCTTAAGGAGAAGAAATGCCCGAACCTCTTAATGATATAGAAGAAAAAACGCCGCACCGTCTCATGAAACGATATTGGAAAATAGCAGTTCTCGCCAACATAAAAGATGACAACCACCCCAAGCCTGATGGGGTTCCACCGGATGCTTTTGCCGATTTCGACCATATCGAAACAATAGACTCGCTTCGCGCGGCGCTCGAAACGGATGGCCACACCACATTCTTTATCCAGGCTGACAGAGACCTGCCCTATGCCCTCCGCGAAGTGAAGCCGGATATATGCTTCAACATCGCCGAAGGTCTCGGCGGTGACGCCCGCGAAGCGCAAGTGCCGGCCTTGCTAGAAATGCTTGACATTCCATACACTGGCTCACGTGTTTTAACGAACGGCATCTCACTCGATAAAACACTCACCAAACGCATCTGGCGTGACCGTCGTCTGCCGGTTGCCCCCTTTCAGGAATTCAACATTGGGGATGAGCCTCTGCGTCCCGAACTGAAATTCCCGCTTTTCGTCAAACCAGCGCGCGAAGGCACCGGCATGGGCGTGGATTTGAATGCCATCGTCCACAATGAAAAAGAATTGCGTGAACGCGCGCAGTATATCATCAACATTTATCATCAACCCGCCCTCGTGGAAACATTTTTACCAGGCCGTGAATTTACCGTCGGCATTTTAGGACGCGCCGATGCAAAACGATATTCACGGCACCCGGAATGGTACGAGAAGGACGGCTTTCACCGCTTCCCCATCCTCGAACTGGATAGCAGCCGCTCGGTCACACCCTGGGTTTATAGCAACGAGGCAAAATCAAAGGATGTCGGCACAGATGGCGCGCCCGGGTATTATTGCCCGGCCGAGATCGAGCCCGAACTTGAAAAGAAATTAAAGTATTTCGCCTTGCGTGCCCATCAACTTCTAAATGCGCTCGACGTCTCCCGTACAGATATTCGCCTCGATGAAGAAGGCAACCCACGCTTAATCGAGATCAACACTTTGCCAGGCCTGACACCCGACTATAGCGATCTATGCCTGCAAGCCAAAGCCGAAGGCATCCGCTATGAAGATCTAGTGCTTGATATTTTATATCTCGGCGCAAGCCGCTGGGGAATGCTGGAACCACGCGAATATGTTTCAGAAACTCCAAAGAAAAAATAACCTCGTTATTTTGAACTAAAGTGAAAGACAGGTCATGGAAAAAATCATGACCTGTCTTTTATATTAATCGCCGCCTTCGTGCTCGCGGCCATCTGCGTGACATTCGACGCAGTTCTCGAATTTAGAGATGCCTTCCTCCCTATGCTTCGAAATAATATTCGATTCGGTGTGTTCATGACAGCCATAACAAGTATAAACAGAGTTTTAGCAATTTACGATACTTCGACACGGTGAGCGAAAGTCGAACCGTCAGTACAAGTTTCCGATGTTTCGACAAGCTCAACACATGTCTGCGATTGATTGGATTATGAATACGATTCTAGCATGAATTGCCAAACTCCCTGCCACACAACGCGGAAATAGCATAAAATCAGACAGATCATTCGCGTTCGTTTTTGGAGATCGACATGTTTAACAAATTCCCCTTCTATCGAATCCTTGTTTTGTTCACTTTATTTAGTATGAGCCTGACTGCCTGCAACGCCGCACCTACATTGACCGCACTCGTCGAATTGACTCCCGTTCCCGATTCCACTCCCCCCCTCAATTCCACCCCCACCCCCCTGCCGACGGAGAT
>DATEDD010000384.1:0-2294 GCA_035286565.1 Anaerolineales bacterium | reverse complement strand
ACTAAAAACAAGTCCAACACATCAATTACTGAAATGCCCAGCGGACAGCCCGGGTTTTGGGCGGAAGTGACTGTGCCTTACATTGACCTGACACATGAAGGCGTGGTTGCCTCACCCTGGCTTCAAGATCATATTACTTATAATTTCCCGCCGCGTCTGTATTATGGACAGGTGGTCTGGATTGACCAGATCCGCCAGAATAACGGTTTTGTGGAGCATCGCTGGAATGAAGATGCTTACGGGCATGGTTATGGATATGGCGGCTCTTATGGCGAATTCTTTTGGGGAGACGGCGCAGGCTTGAAGATGCTCATCGAAGAGGATGTGGCGCCCATCAGCCCGGATATTGACCCGCTAGAGAAAACTATTTCCGTAGACCTTGACTACCAAACTTTGTCCTGTCATGAAGGCAAAAATGAGGTTTTCTTTTGCCGTGTCTCAACCGGGAAAAATTATGACCCGATCACAGGCGAAAAGTCGGATGAATATGCCACCCCGGCTGGGAATTTGATAACTCATTGGAAAATAATTTCCAAAAACATGACCGCCGGCTCCGCTCAGGCTGGTTATTCCACCCCGGCTGTTCCCTGGTCTACATTTGTCAGCGGCGAAGGCATTGCCATTCACGGCGCTTTCTGGCACAATGCTTTTGGCGAGAAACGCTCGCATGGTTGCATTAACGTCTCGCCTGAAGATGCCAAATGGATCTTCCGCTGGACAACGCCTTACATTTCCCTTGCCCAAAGTGAAATGCGTTTGTCCCTTCCTGAGCATGGCACGATCGTGCAATCAACAGAGAGAACATTCTAATTGATCAGTTTCGTCATTGCGAGGGCGTTCTTGTTTTTGCCCGAAGCAATCCCAACGCTACGAGGAGATTGCTTCGCCGCCAAAGTACAAGAGCGGCGGCTCGCAATGACGGATGTACGGTAGAGAAATTTTTTCTAAAATCATTCAACTGACTACTTACTCCCGAGGTTCTAAAGGTTGATGGAAATATCCCAAATTAGTGTCTGGCTTGCTTTTCTGGCAGGACTCGCTTCGTTTCTCTCGCCGTGTGTATTTTCGCTCGTGCCGGCTTATGTGGGCTATCTCGGCGGGCGCGCGGCAGGTGCAGGTAACGAACCCGACCGCTGGTTAACTTTTAGTCATGGCGTTGCATTTGTACTGGGGTTCAGTGTTGTATTTATTTCGCTTGGTGTGGCGGCCTCCTTTGCAGGCGGACTGCTATATGACTTGCGTTACTGGTTGGCGAAGATCGGCGGCATCGTCGTCATTATCTTTGGTCTGCACATGATTGGCGTGTTTCACATTCCGTTCCTTGCCTACGATACACGTGTACAGCAGGCTCCAGACCCGAAATTAGGTTATCTCTCATCCGCGTTGATGGGTGTGTTTTTTTCCGCAGGTTGGTCTCCATGTGTGGGACCTGTGCTCGGCGCAATTCTCACCCTTGCTGTTAACGGCGGTTCTGTTTCGCATGGGGCAACGCTCCTTACCTTTTATTCAGCGGGTTTGGCGATACCCTTTCTCCTTGCCGCGCTTGGCATTGGCTGGGTAACCACGACTTTGAAAAAATATAACAAGGCCATGCGTTACGTTGAGATCGGAATGGGAGTGGTGCTAGTGATTGTCGGCATCATGCTCTTCACGGGGCTCTTTGAATTGATTGCCCAGCAAGGTCAATTTTTCTGGGTTGATTTCGGGATATAACAGGGTTTAAAGATTTAAACACAAAGGCACAAAGGGTCACAAAGGAAATGCGCTCAAAGCGTTTTGGATATTCCTTTGTGACCTTAGTGTCCTTTGTGGTAAAAAAGATTTTTGCACAGGAATAACAATGCTTAACGTAACCCTCTACGCCCGCAAAGATTGCAAGTTATGCGATGAAGTGAAAGCCGATTTGAATCAACTGCAATCTCAATATCCGCACCAATTGGTGGAAGTGGATATTTCTTCAGACTCTGCTTTAACTGCCAAATACGATATTGACATACCTGTCATCGAAATTGGACCCTACACCCTGAAAGCTCCCATCACGCACCAAAAATTACAAATGACCCTCGGCGCCGCCTCCGATAGAAAGAATCAACTGGAACAGGTCGGCGACCCGCAATATCAAATGCGCATCAAGAAAGGAAAGAATGTGACAACCGGAGATCGGATCTCATATTGGATCACAAAGCGTTATTTGCTTATGCTGAATTTGTTTATGTTGTTTTATGTTGGCTTGCCATTCCTCGCGCCGACCTTGATGAAGCTGGGCGCGGAATTGCCAGCCAAAGCCATTTATC
>DATEDD010000383.1:0-5223 GCA_035286565.1 Anaerolineales bacterium | reverse complement strand
CGATGAAAACGCGCGCAGACTCATCGGCGCATTCGATGTGCGCACGCCATCTCCATTTGTGAATGCGGGAAAACTCTCTGGAGGTAACCAGCAAAAGGTGATCGTTGCGCGTGAACTCAGCCGCAGCGTAAAACTGGTGATAGACAACCAACCCACCCGCGGACTGGATGTCGGCTCGATTGAATATATCCATGGCGAGATCATAAAGATGCGCGACCGAGGCGTCGCGGTTTTGCTCATCTCCGCCGAGCTGGATGAGATCATGGCGCTCTCGGATCGTATTGCCGTCATGTATCGCGGTCAGATCGTCGCAATGGTGGAAACAAAGAAGTCCACTCGCGAACAACTTGGATTGTGGATGGCTGGCGCCCACGTGGAAACCGCATAATAACCTCATCGCATCTTTCCAGACTTTTAGCCTGCTTCACCCAAACAAGAGTTCTCGCACACCCTATTTTGATACCATCATACACGGATGCGGACTGAGTTCCACTTTCCTCGTCAGGCGTTGATCTTCTGACCAGCGTCTAACACGGCTCTAAGAAATGCGCGGCGAACGCTCCAACTCAACCTGCGGTAAAATACTCTCATCACGAAGGAGAAGAAAATCATGAAGAAGAAAACACGCCTTTTCAACCTGTTGATGATTGCCGCCATATTTCTTGGGGCATGTAACCTGCCTTCGAACAATATCGATGATGCTGCCGGCACTGCCGCCGCACAAACTGTACAAGCGTTGCTAAAGAGCGCTACTTCAATATCAAGTGTGGTTAATACACCAAGTTTCACGCCGCTACCCGCATTGCCGGCCACACCTACACCCATTCCCCTGCCTATCTCGACAAACACCACGGTTGTCACAGCCACATCCAACTGTAATGTCGGGCAGTTCATTACTGATGCGACCATCCCCGATGGTACAGTGATGACTCCAGGTCAAGCCTTTACCAAAATTTGGCGGATCAAAAATATTGGTTCATGCACCTGGACGGGCTTTTCATTGGTATTCGATAGCGGTAACGCGATGGGTGGCCCTGCATCCAAAGCGATTAACACCGTAAACCCTGGGCAGGAAATTGACCTTGAGATAAACCTTACCTCGCCAACCACTGTCGGGAATTTTCGAGGTTATTGGCGAATCACAACAAACGCAAGTGTTCTTGTGCCTATCGTCAGCGGTTATCTGGGAAAATCCTTCTATGTGGATATTAAGGTACAAAATGCTGCGGTCACAGCCACAGGCACACCTGCAACAGCTACGGTCACAGCCACATACACCTCGGCTCCTGTCTTTGCGGTAACCAGCATTACCTATAACGTCTCAGGAACTTGTGGCAATTTTCATGTCTTTGCCAATATTACTGCAAACGGCCCTGGCACAGTAGAATTTCATTGGCAGGCGGATGGAGTTGATGATTTTGAAGATACATTCGGTAGTACTTTAATTTTTAGCGCTCCCCAAACACTAACTACTCCAGTAATAGATTGGGCTATTTCCACCGCAGGCAGCCATTATCTTAGGGTTTATATAGACGACCCCAATCATCAATTCATTAACCAATCCAGCGATATGATTTGTCCATAGAAGATTAGTAACCATTAATACAGAGCGCCCGGTCTCTCCGGGCGCTCTGCTTTAACAGTATAATATTCCCAGTAGATGAAAGGAAAAAAATGATTAAGCCAATAAAATACCTGCTGTTCTCCATAAGTGCAACCTTAGTTCTGCTCGTTACCGCCTGCGGCCCAGATACTTCTACACAGGAAGCCGTTATCCAAACCTCGGTCGCGCAGACCGTCGCCGCGCAAACCACAGTTGAAGTTGCAAATACGGCAACCCCCTCCGCGCCGGTGATCCCAACCCAAACGCCGTTCCAGTTGCCAACACCGCTGGTCTTGCTAACCTCGACAGTCCCGCCTTCCAATGCTTCAAAAGTTGAATGTGCAAAAGCCAGCCTGGTGAGCGAAACCATAGTGGATGGGACAATCTTCAAACCTGGCACACAATTTACAAAGACCTGGGAGATCACCAACACGAGTAATTGCGTTTGGGATACCAGCTACAAGATCGTCTATTGGTCTGGTGACATCATGGGCGGTGGCTATGTTTACAACCTGCCGCAAGTTGTCGGCCCCGGACAAACCATACCGATCTCGCTGGTATTGATCGCCCCCACAGCAGACGGCACCTATCGCTCCGAGTGGAAACTCCAGACTCCCGACAATATCAATTATGGCGTGGGTACATACCAAGCGGCCTTCTACACGGAGATCGTAGTTTCCTCCTCTGTAAAACAAAAATACGCCGTCACAAAAATGGAGTTGAATGTCACTCGCGAACCACTAACGGGGTGCCCTGCAAATACCATCTATACGGCCTACGCCACCTTTACCACCAACGGTCCCCTGGAATTCATATATCACTGGCTTCAATCAGACGGCAACGATTCAAATCCGCAGACTATTGTATTGAAAGCCGCTGGAACAAAAACGGTTTCTCGCGTATGGAAACTTGGGCGCGCCGCTTCACAAAATGATAATCGCTGGTTTGCGATCGTATTAACAGAACCTGATTATAGAGAATATCCCTCAGTAGGTTTCGGTTTTCACTGCCCGTAATTCAATAACAAAAAGGGAAGTCAGCACGGGCGGGCTTCCCTTTTTTGTTTGGGAACCATTACTCGCTTCCTATTTTGCTTATGAATTTGTGAGCACCGCCTCACTCACCGAACCATCACCGCCGTAGGTGCGTTATAATATTGTTAACCATTTTCGGAGGTAATATAAATGAAATTTCGAAAATTATTTTGGCTGGCAGGCACAGCTTTACTTACCATCACCCTGAGCGCCTGCAATTTGGGCGCAGCGCCTGCACCGACTGAAGATGCAGGGGCGATCCAGACGCAGGCTTTTATCAATGTCAGCACACAAGCGGCATTACAGCAGACACAGACCGCGCAGGCGCTTCCGCCTACATCGCTGCCAACCAATATCCCTCTGCCTACACCCACGCTGGGAGGCATCCCTACCTTTGCAGTCTTCGGCGGCCCAAACACTCCCTTTGCTTTCAACACCCAACAGCCCGGATTAACACCGCTGGCAAACCCATCCCTCGCGCCAACCGTGGGCGCTTATTCCACCTTTACGACATCCAATGGTTGTAACGATGGCATTCTCATTAGTGAATCTGCGCCCTTTGATGGCGCCACGATCCTGATTGGCAAGGAATTCCAGAAAAGTTTTGAATTCCTGAATACCGGGACCTGCGCATGGGACGAGGGTTATTCCTTTTCTTTCAGACCCGAATTTTCCACAAGCCCGGAGGGAGCTGCCATCGGATACTATGGCAAGGATGAAGTCTTGATCAAAAATAGTGTCTTCACCAAGCCAGGCGAAAGTAGAACCTTTACTGTGAATTTGAAAGCCCCTAATAAAAAAGGCGAATATAAATGGACTTGGAAACTAAAGGATGACGCAGGCAACCTGTTTGGATCACTCGTCTGGGTCAAATTTATTTCCGTGGAAAATTAAGAGAGGATCAATGAAAACTCGCGCATCCATCTTTCTGTTAGTAGTTACATTCCTTTTCAGCGCCTGCGCGCCTGCCGTGCCCGTTGAACCCACGCAGGATGTCATGGCGATCCGCACTTCAGCGGCGTACACGGTCGTGGCGGAATTCACGCTGACAGCGGCCGCTTTTACCCGCACGCCCCTGCCGCCCACACAGACACCCACACCAGAAACGCCGACAGAAACCCCGACCATCGCCTTTGCAACTGACCCTACTCAAATTGCGCTCGGTACGCCTGGCGTACCGTGTAACGACTTATCTATTGATCGGGCAACTGTAGATGTAACCATAATAGATGGTACGCAAATGACGCCGGGCCAGGAATTTGTAAAAACATGGAAGATAAAAAATACAGGTACCTGCGCATGGGGTGAAGGGTATGGATTGATCTATTTATACGGAGAGAAAATGAATGGTCAGCCCATTCCACTCAGTATCGTTGTGCAAACGGGAGAAGAGGTTGAAGTTACTGTCAACCTAAAGGCACCTGAGAAGACTGGGAACTATATCAGTGCCTGGCAAATGGCAGCTCCTAATGGCGTTCCATTTGGGGTGGAGCTTAACACCAAGATCATTGTCCAATAAAGTTTTGAGCGACGATCTAAAACAGGCCATCAAAGATAAAGCGCGCCAGCTGGGATTTATCCTGGCTGGCGTTACTTCTTGCGAGCCGCCCGCTCATTACAACATCTTTGAAAATTGGCTCAACCAAAACATGCACGCCACAATGCAGTATCTCGCCGAAGAACGAGGCCGCACCCGCCGTGCAGACCCCAAACATATCCTGCCTGATTGCAAATCCATCCTTGTACTCGCAATTCCATATTTGCCAATTTCAGATGGTGGTCGAGCGCCGTATGGAGCTTGTCGAGATGCAGGCGGCGAATCTACAGATCAACATAATCAAGATTCAACCAAGCCGCCGAATCGCGAAGTCCCCGAAGGGGGAGACCCCAATTTCAAAATTGCATCTTACGCCCTCGGTGATGATTACCACGACATCCTCCCCCAAAAACTACAAGCCATTGTTATATTTATCGAAGAACAAGTCGGATACCCAATCCCCAACCGCTACTACACAGACAGCGGCCCCATACTCGAACGCGAACTTGCGCAACGCGCAGGACTGGGCTGGATCGGCAAAAACTCCATGCTGATCAACCCACAGGCAGGCTCCACTTTTTTTCTGGCAGAAATACTGCTTGGCATCGAACTCATTCCCGACGAACCTTTTGCCACCGACCAATGCGGCACATGCACCCGTTGTATCACAGCCTGTCCCACAAAATGTATTTTGCGAGACCGTACTCTCGATGCGCGCCGTTGCATTTCCTATTTGACCATCGAAAATAAAGATGAGATTCCCGCAGACATTCGTCCGCAAATGAGCACCTGGATTTTTGGATGCGATATCTGTCAGCAAGTCTGCCCATGGAATCGATTCTCACAGCCAGCTGATTCCGCCTTCGAGACTAAAATCCCGCTGCCTGTCTTAACCTCAGACCTGCTCCTGTCATCCGTTGAGTTTAACCAACGCTTCAAGAAAAGCCCGATCAAACGCGCCAAACGGCGAGGCTACTTAAGAAATGTGGCCGTCGCCATCGGTAACCGCGGAAACGAAAAGGACATACCGATCCTCGAGCAAGCCATGC
>DATEDD010000382.1:0-3006 GCA_035286565.1 Anaerolineales bacterium | reverse complement strand
TTGCGGTTGAAGGTTTGACCGGGGTCGCCGACAATGCGCGAGCGTGTGCAGTAACGGCAGTACGAGGCGCACTGAGTCGTTACGAGCATGAGCACTCTGTCAGGATATCGGTGAACAAGCCCAGGCACGGGAGAGTGGCGGTCCTCCGCAAGCGAGTCCTCCATCATGGATGTGAACGCGTTCAGTTCCTCCGCAACAGGAATGATCTGCTTGCGGACGGGATCATTCGGATCGTCCGGGTCAACCAAGGAAATAAAGTAAGGCGTCACATCCACGCGGAACAATCCTTGCGTTTGCAAAGCCTTGCGCTCGCTGTCTGTGATGGGTAAAACCTTTTCGATATCTTCCGCCGTATTCAAGCGGTTACTTAATTGCCAGCGCCAATCGTTCCACTTTTCATCTGGAACATCGGCGTAAATGGGCGCACGTTTTGAAAGCATAGGGGTGGGCATGGTTTTTTCCTCCGAAAGTTGAACTTTTAAAATTAAACAACACGCAGACAAATGCGCTTGTGTGGAGGGTCATGATCGGGACGAAAAAATCCTGCAAACTTCAAATACATCATTATCATTGTAAAAGCAAACGGAAAGCGGGTCAATGTCATTATTTTTAGCGAGTACAATTGGGTCATTTAAAGGAGCAAATATGGCACTTGAAGGCAACCACGGCTATTGGGGTGATCTCCACCGCCCCGATCTCACTCCCAAACAGGCTGATTTCAGCATTATCGGCATTCCATACGATGGTCTTGCCAGCGCGCGAAAAGGCGCGGCACAGGCACCAGAACGCCTGCGATATTGGTCGCGCCATTTGACTCCTTTTAGTGAAGACAGAACTCGTTTGAAGGATTTAACCGTCTGCGATCTGGGTGACATAAAGATCACGCGTCCCGAATCGGACTTCAACATGGTACGCCAACGGGTAGCGACTCTACCCAATATGCCGATTCTCCTGGGCGGCGATCACTCTGTAACCATCCCCATTTTTGAGGGGCAACGCGAGCGCTACAAAAATCAGCGGCTCGGCGTATTATGGGTGGATGCGCACCCCGATCTGTGCGACAACTTCGATGGCTCAAAACTTTCACATGCGTGCGTATTGCGCCGTGGCATTGAATTTGGAATCGAACCCCATGATATTTGCATGGTCGGCTTGCGCTCGTGGGAAGATCAGGAAATTGACATCATCGAAAACGGCGGCGTACACGTCTACACCGCCGCTGATACAGCCGAGCGCGGAATCAGAAAAATAGCGGACAGTGTCCGCAATATCCTCAACGACTGCGATGCAATTCATATCTCGCTTGATATTGACTGTCTTGACCCATCTGCTGCGCCGGGTACGGGTATCCCCGAATTTGGCGGATTAACCTCGCGTGATGTTTTGAATCTGCTCAAATCCATGCAAGGACTTCCGCTTGTTGGGTTGGATGTCGTCGAGATCGCGCCTCCGCTTGACCCATCTGAAACCACAGTCTTTGCAGGCTTGAAAATTATCATGGAATACATCGCTATCATTGCACGCGCGAGACAGAAATAAGGTTCAATTACATTATGGAAATCAATCTTGATGATCTCGAAATAACCAACAACGAATCGGAAAGACGTTTTGAAGTATCGATCAACGGTCTGCTTTCAAAGTTGGACTACCTACAGGATGAAGATACTTTTGTGATCACGCATGTGGGAGTCCAGCCCGAGTTAAGGGGGCTGGGTGTGGCAGGGAAATTAACCCGGGCCAGTCTTGAATTTGCAAAGTCTAAATCTTTGCGTGTGATTCCCATGTGTTCCTATGCTTCGGCCTTTATTCGCAGGCATCCAGAATATGCTGAATTGACCAAACGTCAAGGAAATTAACAAATCCTCGGCAGCATTTCCCCGGGCAGCATATCCACTAAACGAGTTCCCCCGATCGAGGTTCGCATTCTAACCTGTGATTTTCCAATTCCGATCACTTTTCCAATTATGGCGGCATCCCTGCCATAATTTATTCTCTTCATCGCACCCAAAACTTTTTCAGCGTCAGTCTCTTTTACGAACGCAACCAACTTCCCCTCATTCGCCACATACAGCGGATCAAATCCCAGCATCTCGCACGCGGCTTTCACTGCTGGTTTGACTGGCAATGCCTGTTCATCAATTTCAATTGTCACATTGGATTGCTCTGCAATCTCAACCAATGAAGTTGCAAGTCCGCCGCGCGTGGGGTCACGCAAAACGTGGATTTCACCCGCGTTCATCATCGCCTGCACAAGATGATTCAACGGGGCGACATCACTTTCAAGAGCAGTTTCAAATCCCAGATCTTCACGCGCAGACAAAACTGCAATGCCATGATCTCCTATCGTTCCCGAAATAATAATTACATCGCCTTCTTTTGCATTCGATCCAGAGATATTTATTCCATCGGGTATCTTTCCAATTCCTGATGTATTGATGAATAATTTATCCGCACCGCCTTTTTGCACGACCTTCGTATCGCCTGCCGCGATATAGATTCCCGCTTCTTTTGCGGCTGCCTTCATTGAAGCGACCACGCGTTGTAATACGTCAAACGATAGCCCTTCTTCCAAAACAAAGCCACAAGTTAATGCAATTGGCGTCGCGCCGACCATAACAAGATCATTCACGGTCCCACAGATTGCCAATCGCCCAATGTCACCGCCAGGAAAAAATAATGGGGAGACAACATGCGAGTCAGTCGTCAATGCAAAGCGCTGATTATCAATCCCCACCACAGCAGAGTCGTCCAACGACCGCGGGGCGGCTTTTCCTAATTCGGGAAGAAACAATCTGTTGAGCAGATCGCGGCTCAAAATCCCACCTGAGCCGTGACCGAGTACCACAGTGTCCGTCCGTCGGACCGGCACCGGGCATGTATATCCTTCAAAGTCAAAGTTATCGGTCATAAGTTTCCTTTGGGTGGGTACGAAGATCGGTACACAAGTAAACAGGTATACAAATACACAAAACGCGAATATTCGTGTCTACATGTTTACGTATCTAC
>DATEDD010000381.1:0-2558 GCA_035286565.1 Anaerolineales bacterium | reverse complement strand
CGATTCTACTACAATACAGAAACTACAAAATTGTTTCAACCACTCTGTTGTACTTATTCCAGGTTGCTTCCTTTGTTCTTTAGTCTGCTTTCAACCAGGACTTTTTAACACAAAGTCGCCAAGACGTTAAAAATAATTATTTTCTTTGCCACTTAGGGTCTTTGGGTAAAATATTTTCAAGAAGTCTGTCCTCTTCCTTCTGTTTTACCTTTCCACGCTCAAAACCCCACCCAGCGCATTCAACTTGAGAGTCCACACACTGCTGATTGGGTATTGTTGAAATTCACTGACTGAATTTGGTGAATAAGTCTGCTGTCCATCGGAGGTACTAAATGTGACTGTAAACTGCTCGCTTGCATTGCCTGTACGCTGGTCACTGGCCAGACTCGGATCTGCATATACGGGAAGTAGATCATTGCCATTCAAATCATAAGTCTGGATGGTTGTCCACTCGTCCATTGTGTAATCACAGAATTGCTCGCTTTCAGTATGACATTCCTTCACAACCTCGGCAAAGCCATTGCCCTGGTCAACGGTCTTCTCTTCGCAAACCTCTTCGCTCTCTGTATGACACGAAACGTTATAGGCATCCGAAGGCGCGCTTCCGCGTTCATTGGAATAATGGACCGCCTGTATTTCCTGCACAGGCATGGATGTCTGCCAGTGCACATCGGCTACTGTCCCCTGCACAGATTTTGAGGGGAATACAAACATGAAAAGGATCGCAATACAAGTTAATAGCAATGCGCCGATGCCGCCGAATAATAACCAGTTTGGTTTTTTCTTATCCGTGCCTTTTTGTGCGGCCGCGGCTTTCACTTGCCCAAACTCAGCCTGCGGCGCGACGGCCCGCGGCAAGGGCGAACCGCATTTGGCGCAGGTACGTTCCGTGCCAGGGTTTTCTGCGCCGCAATTCGTGCAGGTCACAGCTTTCGGCGGGGTGGCAGCTGCCTGTAATACTCCTCCCGCCTGGCGGGCTTTGCCTTCTTTTATATCCCCGCCGCATTGCGAACAAGTCACCGCATTGCTGGGATTACGCGTGCCGCAAAATCCGCAATGAATATCCGCGCCTCTTTTTGCAGCTTGGACAAGTTTTTCATCTGTAACGATCTTTTCATTTGCCGCGCGTTGGAATTGAACATTGTCCGGCTGTGGTGCGCCGCAACTCGCGCATGTTTTTAACGAACCTGCATTGCGCCCATCGCAATTCGGGCAGACCCATTCAAGTTGAACAAAGCCTTTGCTTTCTCTCCTGGCCATCTTCACTCCTTTGTTTTTTCGAGTTTACAACAGAAAAGATATTTTGTCAGTATGATTCTATTGCGTCAAGTGATGCCATTGAATGATTTCATGGATGCGCGCCTCGTGATCCGGGTCGGCATACGGCGATGGATCATGCGCCTCATTCTTTAAAGGACGGCTGATCAATGCGTCGAAAACAGCCGCCGCCCCGTGAGCGACGTTCTGCGGGTCATAGCCGCCTTCCAGCACAAAGACAATCCTGCCGCTGCAATATTCCTCCGCCAGCTCAACCAGTTTTTTAGACATGGTGAAGTAACCTTTTGTGGATAGCCCCAGCGAAGTGAGCGGGTCATTCCAATGCGCGTCAAACCCCGCCGAGATCAACAACATCTGCGGTTTGAATTCTCGAACAACGGGTTTGAAGATTTCATCATGGATGCGGGCGAAGGTTTCATCTCCCGCACGCGAATGTAAGGGCACATTGACCAGCCGTCCCTTGGCATGAGGCGCGTCATCAATCCATCCCGTGCCAGGATAAATTCCCCATTGATGAGTCGAGATGAATCCAACTCGATCATCGTTCATACAAGCCGCTTGTGTGCCATTGCCGTGATGCGCGTCGTAATCGATCACCAGCACGCGTTCCATTCCATTTGCCAGCGCATCCTGTGCGGCGATGGCGATGTTGTTGAAAATGCAAAATCCCATCGCGCGCTGCGGTTCGGCGTGATGCCCCGGCGGGCGGACAATGGCAAAGGCATTGCTCGCATTACCATTTATGACAGCCCGCGCGCAGGTGATGACTGCGCCAGCCGCCAGCATGGCATCCTCAAAGGATGTTTCGGTCACGTAGGTGGGCGCAGGGTCAATGATTCCCTGACCCCGTTTACAATCATCTTCAATTTCTAAAATCAGTTGTGTCCCATGAACACGCGCAACCTCTTCATACCTTGCGCGGATAGGCTCCATGCGTTCCGCCCCAAATGAGGCAAGTTGAGACTCAAGCAAATCCAACCTGCCCGGCCTTTCAGGATGACCGGGATATTCATGATTTCGTGATGGCACAAATGTGTAAACGGTTTTCATACTCAAATTATAGCCTCAAAGAACCCTCCCCCAAATCCCATGAACACGGATTTGGGGGAGGGCAGGCGGCGCACTGAGCCTGTCGAAGTGGTGGGGGCAAAAAAGGTTCCGCCGCCAGCTAGCATGGGGGGGACATGTTAGGTCTGGCGGCGGTAGACACCTATATACCAATAAAGGGGAGGGCAGGTGTCAATGACGATAATATACATCTTATTTGCCTTGAATACATT
>DATEDD010000380.1:0-5769 GCA_035286565.1 Anaerolineales bacterium | reverse complement strand
GTTACTTCTGGGGTAACGATATGAGATTTTTGGAGCAGTTCTAAAAGAGCAGAGATTAGAGAAAAGAGAGTAGAGAATAGTGTGAGGTTGAAATGAGTGTTGAAGGATTGAAGCGGTTGAAGGTTTGGGGTAGGGCAAAGGATTTTTCTATTAAGATTTACAAACAAGCCTTGCCGTTGCTTCCTGCGGAAGAAAAGTGGAATTTGAATCAACAACTTCGACGCTCATCGTTAAGTATCTCGACAAATATAGCAGAAGGATACGGCAGGTTTTATTACCAGGAGAATGTGCGGTTTTGTTACATTGCACGCGGCTCATTGGAAGAAACCTTGAGCCATCTGATATTCGCCCTTGAAATGAATTACATCCCTGCTGAACTTTACAAGGAACTTGAAATTGAAGGCGAAGAAATTGACAAAATGTTGAATGGCTATATCAGTTTCCTAAAGAAAAGCAAGCAGGGAGCCAATGAACCTGGAGCAAATCTCGCAGTTCACGAAGAGCCCGCCCCTTATACCGTTGAGCCTTCGGAAGATACCTCAACCACCGAAGACACTACTCTCTAATCATCTACTCTCTACTATCTCCAAAAGGAGTTACTTATGAAAATACCTCTCTCATGGCTAAAAGATTTCATTGATCTCGACGGTTTAACTGTCGAAGACATTGCTCGTAAATTAACCCTCGCTGGTCTCGAAGTAGATGAAATACTCTACGTGGGCTTGCCTATGCCTGAAAACGCCGCATCCGGCATGCATTCAAGCGAGAAGCACGAGTTCAAGACCAACGGCATCGCATGGGATCGTGAAAAGATCGTCGTGGCGGAAATCCGTGAAGTAAAACCGCATCCCAACGCGGATAGATTAACTTTGCTGGACCTATTTGACGGCCAGCAGGAACAGGTTGTCTTAACCGGCGCGCCGAATATCTTCCATTTGAAAGGCGCGGGAAAACTTGCCAAACCGATCAAAGTCGCGTACGCAAAAGAAGGTTCGACTCTATACGATGGTCATGCCGAAGGCTTGCAGTTGATGACGCTCAAACGTGCGAAAATCCGCGGTGTGGATTCATATTCGATGGCATGTTCCGAAAAGGAATTGGGCATTACCGAAGAGCATGAAGGCATCATCCTCCTCGATGACGATGCGCTTGTGGGTATGCCTCTCGCCGATTACATGGGTGACGCGGTGTTGGATATTTCCATTTTGCCGAACATGGCACGCAATGCCAATGTGATCGGCGTCGCGCGTGAACTCGCTGCGTTGACCGGTCGTGAACTCAAGAAGCCGGCCATTAAATTTAAAACATCTGGTGAGTCTGTTGAAGATTTGGTTGAGATTGAAATCGAGAATTCTGAACTTAATCCGCGCTTCGTGGTTGGGTTAATTCGGGATGTCGAGATCAAGCCAAGTCCCTACACAATCCAGCGCAGACTTAAACTTGCTGGACAGCGTCCCATCAACAGTATCGTGGATGCGACCAATTACGCCATGATCGAACTTGGCGAACCGCTGCACGCATTCGATTATGATGTTCTCAAAGAACGCGCACAAAAGGCTCGCGCTGAGCGGAGCCCTGAGAGCAAGTCGAAGGGCGCAGTCGAAGCGAAAATCAAGATCAGCACCCGCGCCGCAAAAGACGGCGAGAAACTCACCACGCTCGATGGCATCGAACGTACGCTTACTTCGATGAACGTGCTTGTTTGCGATGAAAAAGGTTCACTCTCCCTCGCGGGTGTAATGGGCGGCTCTGAATCTGAAGTGACAGACAAAACCAAAAATGTTCTGCTCGAAGGCGCGGCATGGAACTTCATCAACATTCGCAGAACAGCGAAACAGCACAACATTCAATCTGAAGCATCTTACCGTTTTTCGCGCGGCGTACATCCGGCCATGGCAGATCAAGGTGTCAAACGCGGACTTCAATACATGGCAAAATGGGCTGGCGGGGTAATTGCACCTGGGCTTGTAGATGAATATCCGCTCAAACCGAAAGATTCAGTTGTTGAAGTGACGCCCAATGATGTCAAACGTCTGCTCGGCATTGAACTCACCGCAGAAGAAATTTCCGCGCTGCTTACACGCCTTGAATTCAAATGCAAAATTACAAAACACGGACTGCGTGTCACGGCCCCACCTCATCGCATGGATATTGACGAGGGCGTAATCGGTCTCGCCGATGTGCTTGAAGAAGTTGCGCGCAGTTACGGTTACGACAACATCCCAACCACCACCATGTCCGATGCGCTTCCGCCGCAGGTCGGCAATCCCGTTCACGAATGGGAGGAACATTTGCGTGACCTGCTGGTTGCGCTCGGCTTGCAGGAGATCGTCACGTATCGCATGACCTCGCCCGAACGCGAGGGTCGTCTTGTTTCGGGTCAGAGATCCGAAACAAACGGAGCACAGCACTACGTCCGTATTGCGAATCCCATCGCGCCTGAGCGCAGTGTTTTGCGAAAAAGTCTGCTCGCCTCGGTGCTTGAAATCGCAGAGAAAAACGCGCGTGCTGAATCCATTGCGATGTTTGAAATCGGTTCGATCTTTGAACCCAATAATAACGATCTACCGAACGAGCCGCGCAAACTCGCCCTCGTGATGACAGGCGCCCGCCTCGCCTCTGCTTGGGACGTGAAAGACTCACCCGCCTTTGACTTATTCGACATGAAAGGGCGCCTCGAACTCCTTTTGAGCGGGTTGCGCCTCGCAGACATTTCCTACACTGAAGCTGACCCTTCCGCTAATCTCAAGGCGGCTCATCTGCACCCCGGCAAAGCCGCCGAAGTCAAAGTCAATGGACAGGTCGTGGGCCTGTTCGGTGAACTGCATCCGCTGGTGAAAGAGAAATTTGAGTTTGGCGAGTCAGCAGTCATCGTGGCTGAATTTGACCTTGACCTCCTGCGCAGGCTGCCTCCCACCTACGGCATAAAATCCATGCCTGAGACACCGCCCATTTATGAAGATATCGCCGTCGTCGTGGATGATTCAGTTCAGGCGTCTGCTGTTGAAAGCCTCATCAGGCAAACCGGATCAGGAACCGTCACGGATGTGCGCCTCTTCGATGTCTATCGAGGAGATCAAGTCGGGGTTGGTAAAAAGTCGCTTGCCTACAGTCTCACATACCAATCAGACAAAACCATGACAGATGCCGACGCCGCCGCGATCCGCAATAGGATCGTCAAACGGCTGGAACAAGCAGTCGGCGCGAAGCTGAGAAGTTGATGGTCGGGTGATCGAAGACGTATCAAGACCGGAACGAATAGGATGAAAGTGATGCTTGCATCCTATTTTCATTATATGTATACTTAGGTAAACAAATTAATCAAGGAGATGAAATGATGGATGATAAAACCAAAGGCATCATTGCCACGATTGCTTCAGTTCTGCTTTGCGGATGTCCGGGCTTGTTCATGTGTTTCTTTGGCGCGACATCTGTTTTAGCCAGCATGACACCGGGCGCGGAGATTGACGTGCTGGGAAGCAGTGATCCTGCATCCGCAACGACAATGGGGATTGTGTTTTTGTGCCTTTCCATAATTTTTATCGCCATCCCCATTGCTGTCGGCTTTTTCATGCTTCGCAGGAAACCGGAAGCCATGCCCGCCAGTGACGAACCGCTTCCGCCTGCTTCCTAGATGGAAAAAATTCTCCGAGTTTTGCTCGGAGAATTTTTTTAATTTACGATGATGGTCAATTTGAGGGGACAAAACCAGTTTTTCCCAACACTTATTCTCCACTCTGTCTTATAAGTTCCCGGCTCGGCAGGGGCTTTCATCTTGACTGTGAGATCAATCGTGCCGCCGGGCAATACCGAGGACGGCAAATCATAGATGGAAGCTTTATGAATTCTGTCGCCGCTCGAATAACGATAATCCGTATCGGATGAAAACCAGGCATTTTTGCCTATGTTCGCCACCTGCCAGGTCATGTCAAATGCGGCGCCTGGCGAGAACGCGCTGTCATTTTTTGGATTTTGTAAAATGATCTGACATTCATACTGCGCGCTTGAACTGCCCGGCTTAACCATTGTAGGGAGAACAGTAACGGTAGGGAGGAGAAAGATGAAAGTCGGTGTGGGCGTTTCGGTAGGTGTATGCGCCGGCAAAGGAGTGGCCGTGAAGGTAAACGTGGGCGGCAACATGAGCGCAGTTTGGGTCGCCGCCGCTCCAGCGGTTTGGGCGATCGTGGTGTTGATCGAATTTGGGTCAAATGTGGGCATCGGCGCAGAGGCAGGCGCAAAGGTTGGCACGCATGCCAGCATGATCCCTGTGATGATCAAAACCACAAGCGCCCTGTAATTTCGCCGAATCATTTATTCTCCCAAAATCCTTTATTTCACAATGATAGCCACATACGGATAGCAAAGTTGTCCTTGCACTGTCCAGGTCATCACCTGGAAACCTTTTTCATCCGGCACAACTGCATCCAGATTGATTTCGTATGTTGCTTTGGGCTTCATTTCCTTGGGAATCTCAACGACTGTGAGGCTTGTCATTTTTGGGCCGCTGTAATATTTCACATCGTAACCAGCCTCCCATGTCTTTTTTCCGGTGTTGACAATCGTCCACTTGATGTCAAATTTTGCGCCTTTGTTATATTCGGTATTATCCCTTGGCTTGCTGTTGATAATGTCGCAGGCGTAATCCGCTTGATATGACGTGCCACTGCCGCCGCTGGAGGGCGGATTAACCGGAAAAGCTGTGACTGTTGGGATGATTGCGGTCAGCGTCGGGAAGGCAAGCGGTGTGTTGGTTGGCGGTTGTGTAGATTCAGCAGTGGGTGTAATTAATAAGCTTTGTGCGGCAACTGTTTGCGCCACAGAATCTTCAATCTGCTGTCTGGCTTCCAGGGTTTGAGCAACAGCGGTATTGACCTGCGATTGCATATCCACAGGGCTTTGACCGGGCAAACAAGCGGTCAATATTAAAGCCAGGGTGACAAGAACGAACATGGTTTTACGCATAGTAGTCTCCTTTATGGAAAGGCCGGACAGGGTAGTATCTCTGATGGAAACCTGTCTGGTTTCTTGATAGGTTAATCTGATTTTCCGGAACCAATTCCGAGCGGTTTCCACTTGTTTTCATCTTTCAAACGATGCTGAATACCATCTCGGTTGTGCAATTCGTCAAATCCTTCTGGCTTGATGAACATTTGATCGCCATCAAGCAAACCAGTCAGACCCGTCTGACCGGGTTCCGGGCGCTTATTCTGACAGAACTTGCAAGTCTTCGGGTCATGCGATTTGTACTCGGTCGGCTCTTCGTACGTTGTCACATAGCCTTCATAGTTACGCACGATCACTTTGTGATCTGACATGCTCAACATGTAGTTCGGCGCAATAGGAATCTTACCACCTCCGCCGGGCGCATCCACGATGTATTGTGGGACGGCGTACCCGGAGGTATGTCCGCGCAGGCCTTCGATGATCTCAATGCCTTTTGCAACAGGCGTGCGGAAGTGACCTGAGCCTTCGACAAGATCACACTGATACAGGTAATACGGACGCACACGAATGCGAGTGAGCTTTTGAACGAGTTCACGCTGCATGTGGACACAGTCATTCACGCCCGCCAGCAGAACAGATTGATTGCCCAAAGGAATTCCCACACGGCTCATCCGGTCACAAGCATCGGCAAGTTCCTTTGTGATTTCATTCGGATGGTTGACATGAATATTCAGCCACAGTGGATGGAATTTGGCGAGCATGTCACACAGCTCTTGTGTGATGCGCATCGGCATAAAGACCGGCACGCGTGACCCAATGCGGACT
>DATEDD010000379.1:0-4253 GCA_035286565.1 Anaerolineales bacterium | reverse complement strand
CTCCATGACAGGTTTCCCCCTGCTTGTGGGTTTCCCTCCGCGCCTGGCAATCTGGGGGCAGTTGGCAGGTCAATCTCTCGGCACTTCCTTTTGGGTCTTTTTGGGAATGCTTGGACTGCTGGTTGCCGCCCTCCGCACACTGGCCGTTTTCGTCATGGCAGATGAGGGCAAATCATGGAGCATGAACGAAAGCCTGACCCAAAGGACCATGCTCGCGTTGGGTATGTTCGGGCTTTTCATCCTGGGAATTTTCCCGCAGGCATTACAACCATTTCTTGCCAACCTGCCATCTCTGTTCGAGCATCTTGGCCAATGAACATCTTATGCGAGCGTGCTATAATTTAATTCACTTAATTCCCAAATAATTATCGGAGAGCAACATGGAATTCGAACAAATCGTCAATCGTCTCGATTGGCTGGAAAAACAACAACGCATCAGCAAAGACTCGCTCTCTATCCTGAGCGAACGCTTAACTTCATTTGAAACATCGGTCAAGGCCCTCTCCGGGCAGCTCAAAACGCTCAGCAAGCAAGTTACAGAGATTGCCCCCGCCGCAAAACGCTCAGAACAGTTCGAAGCTATGTTAACAAAACAACGCACCGATTTTGTCAAACTTCTCAAGGAGAACGATAAAGCGTACGCGCGCAAGGAACACACTTCTGCAAAAAAGGCGCAGGCAGAATTAAGTGAGATTAACCAGGTTGTCACTCAACTTAAAACCAGCGTTAATTTGACTGAAATAAAAAAAAATTACAAAGAACGAGCTGATGAAATACAGCGTGTCTTAAACAATGTGAGCGACCTTAAAACACGGGTTGAAGAAGCCACGCGTTCCAACGAAGATGTTCAACTTGCCATTAAAGCATCTGAAGAAACTCGCAAAAACGACCTGAAACGGATTGCAGACATCCAAGGTGAAATGACCTCTCTCCGCAAACGGATTGATGAGAGCCGTGAAAAATCGGCCGTCAACGCCGACGGCATCCGTCATATCGAAAACCGCTTTACCGAACTGCTTGCATCCGAATTGGAACGCAAGCAGGCACAAACTGCCTTTCTCGAAAAACAAGCCCTGGAACAGATTGACCGTAACCGTGCCTGGAAGGAATGGAGGGATAAGTACGACGCCTTCCAAAAGGAAGCCGAAAACATAGATGCTCACGTTCAAAAACTGGATGATGTCCTGCGCGGCGCAAAAAAGGCACAGGAGACCTATCTTGAACTCAATACAAAACTTGAACGACGAATCAATGAGGTGACAGAAATGCAGCGCCTCACTGAAGATCGACTGCGGCAGGAATGGGTCAGTTTCAAGACAGATGACCAAAAACGCTGGACGGGATACAGCCTTTCCTCCGAAGAATCCATGCGCGATATTCGGAAGAATGTTCAAAAAGCGGAAGAGCGCCTGACTGAATTAAACGAAGCCACCCAGGTTTTGCAAGACCAAATGCATCAAACCACAGACACCTCAGAAAAGCAATTGCAGGAAATGATGAATGTCGTGCACGAATGGATGACATCCTATCAACGCATCATGGGGCATGGCAAGAAGACGAAGAAGTAAAAAGAAGATAATATTCCGTTTTTCTTCTTTCATTCAAAAGAAAGAGGAAAGAAATGATTACTCATGAGAGTTATCGGTACTGCAGGCCACGTAGATCATGGCAAATCCACATTAATTGAAGCGCTCACGGGCATACATCCCGACCGTCTCAAAGAAGAACAAGCCCGCGAAATGACCATCGAACTCGGTTTCGGCTGGCTCACCCTCCCCAACGGTGAGGAAGTTGGCATTGTAGATGTGCCCGGTCACCGCGATTTCATTGAGAACATGCTTTCAGGCATCAGCGGAATTGACGCCGCGCTGCTCGTCGTTGCCGCCAATGAAGGTGTCATGCCGCAGACAAAAGAACATTTGGCGATTCTGGATCTATTACAGATCCCCGCCGGATTGATCGTCCTGACAAAAACAGACCTCGCTTCAGACCCAGGGTGGCTTGATCTGCTGGAAACAGACATTCGCTCCGCTGTGAGCAACACCGTCCTCAAAGACGCGCCCATTGTCAGGGTTTCTGCCAAAAATAAAACAGGACTCGAGAAACTAATCTCCAGTCTCCAATCACTTCTTCAACAAAACCCCACCCGCCTTGATATCGGCCGTCCGCGCCTGCCAATTGACCGCGTCTTCAGCATGAGCGGATTCGGCACTGTCGTAACAGGCACCCTCAGCGACGGTCATCTCGCCATTGGTGATGAAGTGGAAATTTTGCCAGGAGGATCAAAGGGAAGAATTCGAGGGCTTCAAACGCATAAGAAGAAAGAAGAAAAAGCCCTGCCAGGTTCGCGGACAGCAGTGAATATTTCAGGGGTAGACGTGGGCTCGATCCGCCGCGGGGAGGTGGTGACATATCCAAATCAATATCAAGCCACACGCAGAATTGACGCGCGCTTTCGTTTGCTCAAGGACGCCGCCCGCGAAGCGTCCATCAAACATGGCGACGAAGTAAAATTCTTTGTGGGCGCGAGTGAGACCATCGCAATAGTACGTCTGCTCGGCACGGAGGAACTCATCGCAGGCGAAGAAGGCTGGCTTCAACTTGAACTGCGTGAGCCGCTCGTCACTGTGCGCGGAGATCGTTACATCCTGCGCCGCCCGTCCCCCAGTGAAACCCTTGGCGGCGGTGCGGTGATTGATCATCAACCCAAAGGCAGGCATAAACGCTTTGACGAGAGTGTGCTGAAATCTCTGGAATCTCTTGCTCAAGGCTTCCCTACCGAAGTGCTGTTGGAGGCGGCTTTGTCCCTTCACGCCGCGCCACTAAAAGAGATCGTCGCCAAATCCCGATTGGATGCGTCTACTGCAGATGCGGCTGTGAAAGAATTAATCAATACCGGCCAACTTGTCCATTTGGAGGATGGCGACCCTGGCATACAAAGTGATTCACTTGCGATTGCGCTCCCTGGCTGGAACGAACTGCGCGGACGCGTTGAAAATATTCTCAATAACTTTCACAAACAATTTCCATTAAGGCGCGGCATTCCGCGCGAGGAAATGAAAAGCAGGCTCAAACTCACTGCGCGTATTTTCAATGCGGTCATCAATAAACTGATAGCTGATAATACAATAACCGGTGACTCCCTTTGGGTGGCAAATACCGGGCATGAGATAAAGTTCAATGGGATAGACCAGCTCAAAGTTAAGGAGTTGATGCGCAAGTTTGAGAAGGCTCCATACGCCACGCCCAGCGTCAAAGAATGTCAAGCGCAGGTTGGCGAGGAAGTCATCAATGCTCTGATCGAAATGGGCGAGCTGATCCCAGTCTCGCAGGACGTCATCTTTCGCAAAAAAGATTATGAAGAAATGGTTGAAAGGATCAAAACAGCAATTCAACAAAAAGGGCGGATCACGCTTGCCGAAGTGCGCGACATGCTCGATACAACCAGGAAATACATACAAGCTCTACTGGAACATATGGATGCCATCGGCATAACCATGCGCGACGGCGATGCAAGAAAGTTAAAAAATTAATCGCGCCCTGTCTGCCGCATTTCCACAAAGTTTTTCCAGCATACAATTCCAAGCAGGACGCTGATTAACGCTGATTTTCGCTGATCAAGGAAAATTCATCTGCGGTTCTCAGCGTTTATCTGCGTCCCAAGATTTACATCTAAAGTAGAGAGTAATGTATTTCAAAAGGAG
The DNA here is from genome assembly GCA_035286565.1 of Anaerolineales bacterium. Classification (GTDB taxonomy): domain Bacteria; phylum Chloroflexota; class Anaerolineae; order Anaerolineales; family Villigracilaceae; genus Villigracilis. Next base: position 549 of record DATEDD010000379.1, on the reverse strand, counting down.
CATTATATGTGCGGACGATTTACACTCACGGTTGGCTCGGCCGAATTACAGGATGTGTTTGGAAAATTCAGCTTCCCACCTCAAGCGGTGCACTGCACACCTGCACCATCATCACCACCGAACCAAATCAGTTAATGTCAACTTTCCATAACCGCATGCCTGTCATTCTGGATCAAAAGGATTATGACCAGTGGCTGAATCCCGCACCTCACGCGAAGCATCCCGAAAACCTGCTCCTGCTCCTCAAACCATTCCCAGCTGACAAAATATCCGCATACCCTGTCTCAACATTGGTCAACAAACCCGGCAATGACCGCCCCGAATGTGTCGTACCTCTGTCTTAATCTGTAACTCTTGAGTCAGGCAGCTTGCTGCCTAAAATGTCCATCAGCAAGCTGATGGATTCCAGAATTCAAAAATGCAAACCCTGAAAAACTGGCTGATCAGCCACTTCCCGGCGCTCGCCTCACGTGATTATGTCCTTTTCCTGATCGGTCAATTCATCTCCGTCATCGGCACCTGGATGCAGGCTACAGCCCTGCCTTATCT
>DATEDD010000378.1:0-5270 GCA_035286565.1 Anaerolineales bacterium | reverse complement strand
TAGGCTGCTCCACACTATTGGGTGGTGATCTTCCCGAGACCAGCCACCCTGAAGTCCCTGCCACACAAGAAGCAACAACAGAACCAGTGTTTGAAGAACCGCCCTCCTGCCCTATCATCACAGACCAGATCATTGCATTGGCGGTTTCAGGCGGTGAAGATGTGGAAGAAAACCTGCTGGATTCCGAAATTACCCTCGTTACGTACAGCATCTCTGGTGATGAACTTATTGACCCGTATTATGAAGACGTCTCATCCGATTTACGGGACGAACAGAATAACGTAGAGATACACCAACAGGTTTGGGATTATTTCCGCGCTTTAGTTCCAGCAAATGAACGAGAAGGAATTGGAGAATACTCCATCATTACAGATGGGCAAGGCGGCACCTTGGCCGCCGTCGCTCAAACACAATCTGACCTAAATCTCTGGGCCTTGCAAGTGGATATTGCCGACACCGGTAATTATTACGAATTAACCTATACTCTCCTGCATGAATTAGGTCATTTACTGACTTTAGGACCCGATCAAGTGCCGCCCAGTCTGGCTATCTTCAACGATCCAGATGATGACAACATCTATTTCGAAGAAGCCTCCGCCTGCCCGGATTACTTTCCCGGTGAAGGCTGTGCCAACCCGCATTCCTACATCAACGATTTTTACAATCGGTTTTGGATTGATGTTCATGAAGAGTGGAATGAGATCAACCTTGAAGAGGATAGCGACATCTATTACGAAAAACTGGACGAGTTCTATTATAAATATGAAGACCGCTTCGTCACCAGTTATGCCGCCACCAGCCCCGAGGAAGATATCGCCGAAGCCTTTGCCTTCTTCATCTTCAGTCCCGAACCTGCTGGTGAACCCATTGCGGAACAAAAAGTACTATTCTTCTATCAATACCCTGAACTCGTTGATCTGCGCGCCAACCTGCTCGGCAATATGTGCAACTCTTTTCCAGAATAATTGAAAGCTGAAAAATGCGACGCATCCGCTTAACTTGAGCCATGACCAAACTCCCCATCCTCGAATCCTACTGGGTTGAAGAAGGCCGCTTCCTCGCAGGTGAATACCCCGGCAGTTACAACCCAGTATCCGCACGCCGCCGCATGGGCAGATTTCTCGAAGCCGGCATCAATACATTCATTGACCTCACCCAATCCGATGAACTTGTTCCCTACGATCCCGTCTTAAAAGAACTTACCCGCATTTACGATATCCCAGTAGATTATCATCGCTTTGCCATTCGCGATCAAGGCATCCCCTCGCGCGAAACAATGATCACGATCCTCAACACGATAGATGAATCCATCAGAAATGAAAAATGCGTTTATGTCCATTGCTGGGGCGGGGTGGGTCGCACTGGGATCACCGTTGGCTGTTACCTTATCAGGCATGGGCTCACACCTCAGCAGGCTCTGACGCGCGTAGACTCTCTCTTCAAGACACGCCCCCCAAGTTATCACATCACCTCGCCCGAAACCATCGAACAGTTTGAATTTGTGCGCGGCTGGCGCGAAATTCCAACTTTGCAATATTAAACCAAACAGGATTTTTGAGATGAATGGATGAAGTGGTAGAGCCAGATGACAGCCAGCGACAGGCTTATTGAAACAGGACCCTTTCAAAGCGCGGAAAAGAAGCGTTCTACCGCTGAGTGGGAAAATGAATGGGCGGTGATCAATGCTGATCCGGTGGATTCCATCCCGGGCGAAGACATCCAAAATATGAAGGTTTTGGACAAGCAGTTGGACCAATTGGCAATTTGTCCTACAATGGAAGTATAATTTTATGAATAGTTTGGAGGCTTGTTTGGAAACCTTGCAGCAGGATACGAATATTGAAAAAAGGGATGATCTTCAGGAAAAAGTAAATTGGGGCCGCTTTGCGCTGGATATTATTGAAACGCTTGTTTTGGCTGTCGTTTTATTTATAGGCATTAATGCAGTTTCTGCGCGCGTGCGGGTGGATGGTTTCAGTATGCGCCCTACCCTTGAGAACGGGGAGTTTGTCCTTGTGAATAAAATAAGTTATCGCTTCAGCGAAATGGAGCGCGGTGATATTATTGTTTTTCACTTTCCATTTAACCCCGAGGAGGAATTGATCAAACGCGTGATTGGTTTGCCCGGCGACCGTGTGATGGTGGAGAACAGTCAGGTTTATGTAAATGGGCAAATCCTTAATGAACCGTATATTGCTCAGGCTCCCATTTATACCGGGGAGTGGACCGTATTGGATGGCCAACTTTTTGTGTTGGGTGACAACCGCAATAACTCAAATGATTCCAAAGATTGGGGCCTTTTGCCTGCCGAAAATGTGGTCGGCAAAGCGATCTTGATCTACTGGCCCCCGCCCCTCTGGGCGGTGATTGAACATACAGAAGTATTTGTTTCACAATAAGGAGCGGATGTGAGCGATATTGAGCATAAAAATCCAGATATTATTCTGTGTAGTGAGTGCCATGCAGGCATTATGTTGCCGCGTCGCATTACCTATTTCACGTGGCTCGGCGAGGAGTTGATCACTGTGCCGCATTTCCCAGCATGGATTTGTGATGTGTGCGGAAAGCGCGAATACGACGAAAAAGCGATACAGTGGCTGAATATGATCCTGGACCCGAATGCCGGCAAACCTACCCGACATCCGCGCCGAACTCCGCTTCCACCCAGACCCCAAGCTGGGGGGCCTCGCCCGACACTTGATTCTTAAATCAAGCTGGATCATCTTCATGTCCCTTGATTCTTCCCCTCGCGACCATCATTTTCTGCCAGCTGATATCTTGACATCCGGATTTCGCGTGGTGGGCCAGATCATGGTTACAACTCAGGGTGCCATAGGGATGTTGAACAATCCCACGCACTCCGCAGTGGAAGTGAGTGACGCGCGTATGGCACGCCTGCATATGCCTACAAAACTTGTCGATCATTTTGAACATGTGCACATAATGAAAAAGCAGATCCATGCGGTATGTTTGACTCGGCGCGAAGACCTCGGCCCACAGGCTCTTGTGCGTGGCGGATTTGTCAATTTGGTGGAATACTCCATGCGCATCACAACCCAGGTGTTTGAAGTGGAAGGCATGCTGGAGTTGCCTGGCCGCTTTGATTTCACAAGATTAATGACCGACGGTACGCGTGATTTTATTCCCGTATTTAATGCCACGCTTACAGCAATTTTGATCCCCAGCCTGCGTGTGGAAAATGTGGATATCCTGATAAACCGCAGGCTGGTTGACCTGATGGCATTATTAAACCAGCGCGTGAAACCTGAAAAATAGTTTTGTAATCTGCTTGACGCTCGTAATATGGGATGATAGAATTCGCCCGCTCTAAAAATAGAGCCCCCATCGTCTAGAGGCCCAGGACGCATCCCTTTCAAGGATAAAACCGGAGTTCGAATCTCCGTGGGGGCACCAGGATAAAAAAGAGTCGTCAGTCGATGGCTCTTTGTGCTTTAAAACCAAAGTCCCCGCAGGGGGGATGTTATACCCTTCGGGCACGATGTTCGAATCTCCGTGGGGCACCAAGGCCATAGATACAGTATTTTTTCGAGATACCTGTCTACCGAAATTTAACGGCACTTTGCAAACAGTTTTCCACGCCATTGACGATCCTCTCTCCCACGTGGACTCTCCCACTACCCAAACGGCATCTGCGAACCAAGACTACTCTGTCAACAACTTTTCTATTTCGCTCAACATTTGGGAAAGCGTTGGTTCTTGCGTGGCAGATAATGTGTCGCGTGGACCGCTATGTTTGTGATGCGGATGTGTGCTGATTTCAGGATGATGAGGCGCATTGTCGTAGCGGAAAATTCTTTTGCTATCTTGCATGAAAGTGTACCCGTAATGCACTTTGACTGGATACCCCAACTCGGTACTGACCACTTCGTAAACGTCGAGATAACTTTCCTCCCAAAATAAAACCCGACATCGGACAAGACCATTGTAGTCATCCGATGCCAGGCAGACTGCGTTCGATGCCCGAAAAATAATCCCCGATTTTCATCCAGCCAGAGCCGCATCCTCTCGCATAAATTTACGAATGGGTAGGGACGTGAGATAGAGGTGGTAAATCCCAGCCCACATCATGAATTCATCATCGTCGCCCAATTTGCCGTCTGAATAACGGTGAAAAAAATCAATTGTGGAATACCCAAACTTGCGCTCATATTTTTCCAACATGCGTGTGAGTTCAGTGAAATCCACTTTGCGGGGTTTGAGGGATTTGGTCATGGTTGGTTCCTCGATAAAAAGTATAACACAAGAATTTTCTCCCTCCCGCGTAGACTCTTGCCCAACCAAACGGCATCCGCCTGCCCCGTTGCTCTTTGGCGGGGTGACAATAACTCAAGTTCATCAACCGCAAAGGGCGCGAAGCACGCCAAGAAAAAAAGATTCTTTGCATACTTAGCGATTCATTTTTCAGACTTGACCCTGTTTCCAATCCTTATACTTGTGCAAATCCTGCTCGACCAATATCAAACAGGCGCCCATGACCGCGACATCGTCCAACTGACCGATCAACGGCAGCATATCAGGCACCAGGTCGAATGGATTGAGGACATAGATCAGCGTGAAGACGATCGAGGCGATCGATCCATAAGGGACCTGGCGATATGCCCCAGACCAGTAATCCTTGACGATCGCGATCAGCAGTTGACCATCCTCTATAAACCGCACCAGCGGACCTTTGGCGCTGAATTTCTTTTTGATCTCTTCAGACTTGTTGATTACTTTTTCAAGGTCCTTTTCAGTAACCTTTTGAGCCCCTTCTATTACAAACTCATCGTTCGGTTTATTCAACATCATGTTTTGCACCTTTTCACTCTACGGACAGTACGAGAGTGTTGTGATTGTATCAAAAAAGGAGACTGACTAAAGCCACCCAAACACCCGTTGCAGAGTCTGTTGACCAAATTTCCCGCGCCATTGACCATCCTCCCTCAGGTGTGGAATCTCGCCCAACTAAACGGACATCCGTTGATAGCCGCCGAGCCGCAAGTTCAGCTATTCTTTCCCATCAACTATGATTCCCTTGAACATGGATACCGAGATTATCGTAGTCTTTGTCAACTTCTGTGCTTCATTGAAATCCGCATCGCCGGTGATCAAATAATCCGCATCTGCCGCGAGAGCGCAGGCAAGGAATTTGGCATCTTTCTGGTCGCGGGGAAATTCGACTGCGATATTCACATCTACAAGGGTGGTTAGGTTTGTGATTATGGTATCCCACTTCTCAATGACTTCTGCCGCTAACCTGAATTTCTCCC
>DATEDD010000377.1:0-4731 GCA_035286565.1 Anaerolineales bacterium | reverse complement strand
CTCTTTCGAGTCCATCTTTTCTACTGCCCTGCCCCAGCGTTCCTCAGCCCAACCCCAAAAATCAAAATCAATTGTTGAGATGTTCGCTTGAATTGCGGCCCACAATCCCCAGCCCACATCTGACATGATCATATTCAATTTCATACGCGCGATCATATCAGGTATTGCCCTTCCAAAATATGCCGTGCAGACTTCGTTTATCTGCTCGTCATTAAACTGCATTTCCTGGCAGGTATTTCCCAACTCAAAGGTCGGGTCGTTGTTGCCGCTGTATTCATAATCGATCAACCATAATTGCTCGCCGTCGTCAATATAATTTTCAGCCAATAGATCATTGTTGCATGGAACTGTAGGCAGCGGATTAACATTCATTGCTTTTTCGATCTGCGCCACAGTGGACATTCTATCCAGGTAACCATCGGGCACGCGGATGTTGCGTTCTTTGCATATCTTGAGATAATACTCCGTGAGGCGGAACATGTTGAAGTCCGAAAAGAAGCGGGGACCTTGATTCAGTTTTTTGATCGCCTGAGCCATGCGCGTCGGCATTCCCTTTTCGTTCAAAGCATCCTTCGACATGGTTTTGCCGTTCAGGAATTCGATCACCATCACATTATATTCGGGGATGTGATATAAAACTTTCGGCGCCACACCAGCTTGTGAAGCGGCATTGGTATTGTAATATTCGTTGTTTCGGTCAATTGCGAGGAGTTCCGTGCTTTCACCCGGCACACGGACAAAGTATGGCACGCCGTCCACGTCCACTTTGAAGTTGGCATTGGTCAAACCGCCTGAAAGCGGATAAATGGAAACATTCCTTTCCTTCCAATCATCTATTTGCTTTACAACCTCTTCAATGATCGCCATTACAAACTCCAAATATAATGTAGGTCACGCTTAAAGCGTGACCTACATTATTGCGATATACCTTACTCTGGCGGGATTTCCTTGAAGGCGTAATCCACGTTGATGCCCCTGGATTTCTGCGTATTCTTGGCTAACACATACCAAATGCCCGAGAAGATCAAAACTCCAAACACAACGCTATACGCCAGCGTGCTGGTTAGCCCAAGCTGCGCATAGAGCATGAACATCAGGGTCATTGCGCCGCCAAGAATGAAACCGATCACACCGAGGATGGTGACCAGCGGAGTGTTGCCAACTTTGTATTTTGCGCCAGGCGATGATTCGTACACATCTTTTGCTCGGTAGGGCAATAATGCGCCCGCCAAACAGGTAATTACGAATACATAACCGCAGGCAAAGGTGACGCCAAGCGTTAGCGCGACCCAGTTTGAGTTAAGGTTGTACAACAGAATAACGGGGATGCTGGCAAGGAAATAAGCCCAATGGGCATTGACCGGTGTATGGCGTTTCTCGTCCACTTTGCTGATCCATTCGGGCAGCAAACGATCAAGCGACATGGCTACCATAACGCGCGTCATGCCGATATAGCAGTTATGCACGATCTGGTGCGAGTTGAGGATGTAGCCCAGGCCAATAATGATCACAACCAATGGACTGGCTGTCAGCGCAACAGCGATAATATTTGGCCATAACCAGAACCCGGCGATGGTCGATTCGCCAACACCAGACCAATAGCCTGCGCCAGCCACATACAGAAATTCCGTGCCAACTGCTTTTTCCAACGCAAAAGCGAGAATGGCCAGTAATATGCCTGTGAAGATCAGCGAACCGACGATAATAAACATTTGGCTGTTGAAGGAACGTGCATTCTTGATCTCACCATTTTGCTGGGCGCTATAGGTCGCCCATTGCAGGGACGTCCACGCAATGGGAGCGACCAGGACAGTAGCCAGCAAACTGAATGGCGGATTCAAATTCACGCCAGCGGCGACGGAGGCATCCCTGGCAGCCTGGACAAAATTCTGGGTTCCACCGACAGCAAGGGCGAAGGCATCGATCTTTGTCATCGAGGAAGCCGGATCACCCAGGAAGAGAACAACCAGCATGGTCACAAAAGCAAGCAATGTGCCAACGATCATTACAACCTGGAAACGCACATAATTCTTAAACCCACTGATAAGGATCATCATGGACACAAACGCATTCAAGATGCTGGTGATGATGATGCCGGTTGAACCTGTAAACCAAATGCCCAGGTTGGACATTCCTGCACTACCCATGGTTGCCCCCAGCCCAAGGAATAACGGCGCAAATCCAAGATAGGATAGCAGCCATCCAGACAGCGCCACCCATTGAAGGATCCAGATCACATAACCGGACATGACCACTGTGAAAGCAGTGCCGCCGCCAAAAACGCGGCTCTGGAATACATAGTCACCGCCAGAGCGAGGTAATGCAGTCGAGAGCCAGACATAGACCAATGCAATCGGGATTTCGATTACCATCGCAAGCAAAATTCCCCAGACGAGTTTGCCGCCAGGGAGTGCGCCCGGCGCCCAAAGATACGTCCACGGGAAGATCAAGCCCATCGTCAAAATGTTGTAGACGAAGGCGGAGAACGGGGACATGACACGTACAAGCCCGGAGGCTTTTCGAGTAAAGACTTCTGGTCTTGCTGTTGCTGTAGCCATTTCTTCTCCTTTGGTATTGAGAAATTAATACAATCTTTCAAGCCCGGAGAATTGGTTATTTATCCAATTCCCTTTTTCCAGAGTAGTCGGTGGAAGAATTTTTTGAATAAACTACCTCCTTGTCCTAACACGTTATCCGCTGGTCATCTGGTAACCTTGTACTTCGCCATTCGCAAAAGTAACAAGGCAGCCGCGTAAAACGCCTTCGGCATATTCACTGCCGGGGTTAATACAAGTCGTCCGCCCAAGCCTCGCAACGGATTGGGATTCATGGATGTGACCATGCAGCCCAAGCATTGGTTTGTATTTCTCAATCGCATCACGGACCGCGCTGCTGCCTGCGCCGTACAAAACGACTTGTCCGCCCTGCGTGACCTGCTCAGGCGGGTCTTTGCTCCAATCCAACTTGGGACAGGTATCCAGCGTGGAGTCTTTGGGGGGGTCGTGGAAATTGAAAATTGCTTTGTTCATATCGGGGACCAACGCCGCCATTTTCTCGATCATCGCGCCTAGTTCTTCCTCTGAAACTTCGCGGGGCGTTTTCCAGGGAGTTGGTGTACTCAAGCCAACTGAGATCATCGTGTGGTCGTCATCCACTTGTACTTTTTCATTCTCACAGGCAAAAAAGGACTTGGTGGGCTCCTGCTTCATAACATTTAACACTTCCCACTCATCGTCGTTACCGCCCGTGACGAAGCACTTAATGCCCGTGCCATTTAATCGTTCTTCGGCAAGATTGACCCAATTGACCAATTTTTGTTTCGCAAGTTCGTTGAATAAAACTTCCACAGATTTTGGGTCAGCTTGCAATGCGCGGAATTCATCCTCTTCCATGATCCTATAATAGAAACCCAGAATATCCAGTTTGCCAGTCAAGGCCTTTAATTCCTCTTCAGTTGTAAGGTGTTCAACCCGCCCCTGCACAGTGGCGCGGTGATGTCCATTGGATTCCTTGATGATGGGAATCATTAATTTGCCTTGAATATCCCCGCCCATGACAATGACGTTGGCTTCATAGAATTTTCCCGCATTAATAAACTTGCGAAATGTGCGTTCAGAGCCGTGAATATCGGTGGCAAAGAACAGGCGGGTTGGTTCTTTTTTGGGATTCTTTGAAAAGAAGGACATCGTTTTCTCCAAGTGGGAAGGTAGGCAGGTAAACAAGTACACAAGTAAACAGGTACATCGATAAATAGGTTTTACTTGTCTACATGTCTACGTGTTTACTTATCTACGTGTCTACTTATTTACGCTCCACACTAACCGTCAGGCAGGGACTGGCGTGGTGCTGACAAGCAGGCATGAAACGTCATGAGCCGCAAGGGATTCCACTGCCGAAGAATCAAGGCGTTGGTCTGATATGAGTTTATCTATCTCATCGATATTTGCAATTTGAAAATTTGAAACAACGCCCCACTTGCTATGATCTGCAACCACAATGACCTGTCCTTTGGTGCGTTCGATCATCTTGCGGACGACTTCGGATTCGGCATTGCTCGGTACGGTGCAGCCGTACTTTAGAGAGATACCATCCACGCCGAGAATCGTTTTGTTGGCATAGACCAGGCCTAAATTGTCCAGCGCGAAACGCCCTGCCAAAGAGTTGGACCGGGATTGAAACTCTCCACCTGTCATAAAGTAGTGAAATCCCGGATCTCCGAGATCCATTACAGCGCTGATGTTATTCGTTATGACTGTAATACTGGGATCGCGCCTGATGTGCTGAAGCACCTGGGTAGCGGTCGTGCCGCTGTTTATGAAAACAATATCGCCTTCGTCAATGAGGGAAGCGGCAAGTTCGCCAATGCGCTTTTTTTCTTCGGGGTGGTGCTGTGCGCGCTGCTGATATACCTGCTCGAGAATCACGCGCTGATTGAGTATCGCGCCCCCATGCGCTCTTTCAAGAAACCCTTTGCTTTCAAGCCATTCCAAATCGCGGCGAACAGTTGCCTCGGAAGTTTCCAGCAGTTCACACAGATCGGCCGTGCGGACGATTTGGTGAATTGACAGATATTCCTGAATTCTCTCGCGCCTTTGGGCTGGAATGAGGAGTTTGCTCATCAACTGTTCTTGGTTTAGGATGAAGGAAATTGCTTGCTTTTGATGCAGCATTATATAGGAATCTGATGAAATTTGCAAGTTTTTGATTTTTTCATTATAATTGGGTCGAAGA
>DATEDD010000376.1:0-5128 GCA_035286565.1 Anaerolineales bacterium | reverse complement strand
GACTGATGTCCCAATTCCAACGCGGCCACCATTACATCTTCGGGGATTTCGTTCGCGCCGCATTCCACCATGAGAATCGCATCCTTGGTGCCGGCAATTCTCAGGTCCAGATCAGAGGCGTCCATTTCTGCAAAAGTCGGGTTGAGCACGAACTCACCGTTCACACGTCCAACTCGCACTGCGCCGACAGGTCCAGCCCAGGGGATATCCGAGATCATGATCGCGGCGGAAGCGGCGTTGATCGCGAGAATATCGAGCGGGTTGACACCATCGGCTGAGAATGTGTACATGATGACTTGCACTTCATTTCGCATGCCGTGTGCGAAGAGTGGGCGCAGAGGGCGATCTGTCAGGCGCGCCACAAGAATGGAATCTGTGGAGGCGCGGCCTTCCCGTCGGAAGAATGAGCCGGGGATCTTGCCGCCGGCGTACATGCGCTCTTCAAAATCAACCGAGAGCGGTAAAAAATCAATGCCTTCACGCACACCGCCCATGGTGGCCGCGGCAAATACGATTGAATCTTCAACGCCGAAGGTGACCGCACCGCCTGCTTGAGCGGCCAATGTGCCGGTCTCAAAGGTGAATGTGCGCGTGCCAACAACGGCTGAATAGCGTTTTAATTCGGGTTTCATAGTTTGTCTCCTGTTGCGTAGGTCGGAATGCCGCATCGTACTCGCAGAGTATTCCGACTTACAATTATTTCCCGCCAGTGGGTCAGGGACTGAAGAGTGGGAATGACGCCCGGGCGTCATTCGCGCTATTCAATTCCTGACTGCGGGTGCTATTTATGACAGTAGGGACACAGCATTGTGTCCCTACGGGTGAACTAGAATACTTATTTGCGGCGCAGGTTTAGTCGTTCGGTGACGCTCAGGTAACTCTTGTAATTGCTTTGGCGCAAGTATGTGAGCAAGCGGCGACGGGAACCGACCATTTTGAGCAATCCACGGCGGCAGGATTGATCCTGCTTGTTGCTTCGCAAATGCTCGGTAAGTTGAGTAATGCGGTTGGTCAGGATAGAGATCTGCACTTCCGGCGAACCAGTATCCTTTTCGTGGCGATGAAAATCCTCAATCGCCTTTGTCTTGACCTCTTTTGCGAGTGGCATGACGTATGCTTCCTTTCCTTAGAGATATTGGCGGCAAAAAAACGCCGCACTACGCAGGTCTCCATGCCCACAGCGTTATCCTTTAAAGAGGACTTACCGTAGGGCAGGACCAGTCACGGGCGGGATTATACCAGAGAAATCACGCTCAAGAGATTTGCTGCTTGCGGTTTGAGTATAAGTTACTCCCACCTTTACGCGAGCGTGCATATTGTTGTAGAATGGAGGAAATCATATTCGTTGATAGGCGTGAGCTAAAGAGGTTTGAATGCGAAAGTTATATTTGGTCATGGTGCTGGTGGTTTTTATGCAGGCCTGTTCCATAAACGATTTCTTTTTACTTACAAACATAGATGCTCCCAAGGTCACTCCCACAACAACATCAGTACCTTTTTTATGGCCAACCATTACACGGAACCCGCCTGCCACTGCCACTCCAACGATCGTACGCTTCCCAACATTCGACCCGTACTTGCCGACAGAGACGGTTGTTCCAATGCCTCTTTTTATTGGAACGAATACCATCACCCCCTATGCGCCGCCAGCCACCTTTAAGCCGGACGTCGGGTTTGCCCTGGTCACCGTGGCAGACAATAAAATTTTTTGGGGAGTCTGCACGCCAAATAAGACCACAATTACCGCGCGAGTGGAAAACCCCGAAGAGGTGATCAGTGTTGTCATTTTTGTGCAGGTCAAATCAGCCATCGAAGAGGATTACACACCTTGGACGACAGGCAACGTCATGTTCAATCATATGGATGGGACATTTTCCTACGTACTCGAAGCGACCGAGATTGAAGGGCATAATCACTACAAGAACTCCTGGGTTAGGGTTCAATTGGTGGCAACGAATAAGGATGGGGTTGAAGTTGGACGAACAAAGGTTTACACAGAGGTTATTGCGCTCTCGCCTTGCATGTGCTATGAGCCTTTGAAAGGATGTCCAACACCTACGCCATGAAAAATATTTGCCTCTTTCTCATCCTGACCATCCTGTCCGCCTCCTGTTCATTTACCGCAGAGCAGATATTTTTGATCCCTGTGGATACTTCTACACCTGCGCCTACCCCAACTAAAACTTATACGCCAGTTCCAACCTTCACTCCACTCACACCTACATTGACATTTACCATGACGCCCACACTGGTTGGTTTTAAGACGGCTACTTCCACGCCAGAGAATACCCCCACAATGGCGAAAACCGACACACCTATGCCAACGGTAACCTTGAAACCTTTCACGCCAACTGTGCAAATGGACGGATTTGTTTCAGTACTTGTTTCTTCAAATGTATTTTATAAAGGGATCAAATGCGAACCTGCTTCCGTCAAATTTACAATACAGGTGGCAGAGTCCGATCAGGCAGCTTATGTGGTTTTGTTTGTTCGTTTCAGGAGCAGGAATTCCGGCTCCATCAGTGATTGGACAAGCATTGACATGCAGAACAGCGGAGCAGGAACTTTCGTCCATGAATTGTCCTCAGATGAAATGAAGGGAAATGCATTATTTATTGATCCCTGGGTTGAATATCAATTGGTGGCCGTCACTGCCAATGCCCGTGAGATCGGACGCACCGAAATTTTTAAAGAAACCCTATCCATGCTTGCATGTACTTCGACGCCGACCCCGCTTGCAACAGGTGTGAAACCATAAGAGAAATTGTGTCAACTCAACGGACGGGATGAAGCTTGAATTTTGTTTTCGTTACTTAATTACGATTCCACTTCGAGGGGGGATTGTGATCTTATTCTCAGCCATAACCGGATTGCCAAAGAGAACGCGGGGGTTTTGGAGATGATGCAACTCAAAGGGTCTTTCCTCTTTCGAGACATTGAATGCGATGGTGATTGTCTCATCGTTGTATGTGCGTGAATATGCCATCACCTCCCCTTCGGCGTGCAGGCGTTTGTATTCGCCGCGCCGTAATGCCGCATGTTCCTTCCGTAATGAGATGCACCCCTTTGCATAAGCGAGCAGGTCCTTGTCCCATCTGTTTTCTTCCCAGGGGAACGCTTTGCGGCATTCTGGGTCATGCCCGCCGTCCACGCCAACTTCATCGCCATAGTAAATGCAGGGCGCGCCCGGGATCGTGAACATGAACAGCCATGCAAGTTTAAGTGATGCCTTGTCACCGTTCACGCATGAAAGAAAGCGCGGCATGTCATGGCTGTCAAGCAGGTTCAATTGGGCGTAGGTGATGTCGGGTGGGTACAGATTCAATATGCGATCCACTTCGTTGGCGCAGTCATTGGCATTCATGTGGCGAATGCGGTCTTTAAGACCGCCCGCCTGATGGATCAAATCCAGGTTCAGGTTGTCCGCCGCAAAGAAATTCAGCGAAACCGCAGTGACAAGATAATTCATAACCGCGTCAAATTGGTCGCCTTGAAGCCAGCGCTGCGCTTCATGCCAGATCTCTCCAACAATATATGCATCGGGGTTGATCCCACGCACACGCCGGCGAAACTCACGCCAGAATGTATCATCGTCAATTTCAGCGGGCACATCCAGCCGCCAGCCGTCAATGCCGAACTTGATCCAGTATTCTGCAACCCCAAATAAAAATTCACGGACAGCGGGCGTGTTGGTGTTGAACTTTGGGAGGGCGGGTAAATTCCACCAGGCGCGATATCCGATCGCGGTTAAACCATCCTCGGATTGCAAAGCTTTATGTTCGTGTTGTGTGGGGTACGCGCCCCAATGTTTATGTCCCTTTAATCTTTCCTCATCAAAATAAAACCAATCTTTATATGGTGAACTGTCACCTGTTTCCAATACATGATGAAATTGCCAGAAGCCGCGGCTGGCATGGTTAAACACGCCATCCAACACCACGCGTATGTCACGCTTGTGAGCTTCCGTCAATAATTCTTTCAGCGCGTCATTACCGCCGAGCAGCGGATCCACATTGTAATAATCAAATGTGTGATAGCGATGATTGGATGCCGAAGCAAAAATGGGAGTGAAATAAATTGCGGTGATTCCCAGGTCGTGCAAATAATCCAGCTTCTCAATTACGCCATATAGATCACCGCCTTTGAAGCCATGGATGGTGGGCGGGCTGTCCCACGGCTCAAAGCCGCTATCGGGAAGGCGTTTGCTTTTTGCGAAACGGTCAGGGAAGATCTGGTAGAAGACAGCGTCCTTTACCCAGGCAGGAGTTGACATTGTTTTCCTCGTTATTCGGGATTTGCCGTTGTGGCACTCTGTAATTTCAAAACAAACATTGCATATGGATCAAGATTTTCAAAAGGTTTATATTTGGGGAGCGCTTCGCCGTTTCTTTCTAGACCCTTCGCTTGCCCAGCCCCAAATAAAGTTTCTACGCTGTAAGCGGACTCTGCCAAGCCTGCGTCCTCAAGGAGGATCGCGTAATTTGTGATCGCCTCATCTGTGAGATTGACCAAAACCAGAATCGTTTCATTGTCATCCACGCACAAGGCGGCGTAAATGCCGGAATTGTTTGGTTCCAACAAGATCACTTCACCCGTTCGCAAAGCTGAATGTGAATTACGAAGTGTGATCAGCCTGCGGTAATGTTCAAGCAGTGAATTTGAATCACCTGATTGTAGCGCAACATTGACCTGCTCATATCCTTTTGCAGGTGCGCGCCATGGACGGGTTGTGGTGAAACCAGCATTTGCATCTGAATTCCATTGCATGGGCAGACGAATGTTTTCATCTGGTTTTTGTCCCTGCATGCCGATTTCTTCACCATAATAAATGAATGGCGTACCGGGTGAGGTAAGCATTAAGAATGACGCGAGTCTGGCTTTATCCACTTTGCCATAAAAAACAGACATGGCGCGGGTTTGGTCATGATTTGTAAGGAAGGTGGCGAAGTTGAAATCAGGCATGTCTTGCAAAGCGAATTTTACCGCGCTGTTAATGCCTGAGTTTGCTCCGCCGTTTGCGCTGTTCACAAATCCGCTGGACATTTCGAAGTTGGAAATTTGGTCGAGTTGGTCACCCGTGTAGGATTTAATTACCGAGGAACCTGCGCCAAACACTTCTCCCACCGTG
>DATEDD010000375.1:0-8962 GCA_035286565.1 Anaerolineales bacterium | reverse complement strand
TGCCTACCAGATCATCCGCCCTGCGCAGGAAACCCACTTGAACTATGACTTCAAGGCTTCCCTCGTGAAGGAACTCCCGACACTCGAAAACGGCGGCACCACCAATAACGATGTTGAGGTTTCCGCAGGCGCCAAGGTTGTGGATGCCGATGGCAACGTGGTAGACCTCGCCCCCGGCGTGTTCGTCATGAACGCGGCTGGCGAGAAAGTTGAATTCACCGGTGGAACCGTCACCATGAAGCAGTTGGTCTCCCGCTTCGAAATCATCGATGGCCTGACCTGGGAAGACGGCACACCCGTCTCCAGCGCTGACCTTGAATTAGGTTACAAAATTGACTGTGACCCCGAATCCGGCGCAACCTCCTTCATCACCTGCGATAAGACCGCCAGCGCTGAATTCCTCACCGATGCTACTGGTTACGTTCAGACCTGGATCCCCGGTGTTCAGGACCCGCTATACTTCGTTCCTGTATGGCGAATCTATCCTGCACATCAGTTGGGTGATCTTCCCGCCAAGGATTGGGCGACCGATCCCCGTGTTGCTGAGACACCTCTTGCTTATGGTCCTTACAAGCTGGTTGAATGGGTCAAGGGCGAGAAGTTGGTCTTCGCTGCCAATGAATATTGGGTCGGCGGCGCTCCTGTCTCTCCGAACTTCGTGATTCAGATCGTGACACCTGAAAGCGCTGAAGGCTTGCTCCTCGGCGGTGAAGTTGACATTCTGGCTTCCGAGACCCTCGCTGGCCTCAATGAGACCTTGAAAGCGGCTGAAGCTGAAGGCAAGATCAAGACCTTCGTCGAAGCCGGCGGTACCTGGGAACACATTGACGTCCAGTTGTTCATCCGCTAATTTGTAATTAGAAGTAAATAAGTTAGATTGGGGTAGGCATGTCTCCATGCCTACCCCAAAATATATAAAAATCCCCTGCGTTTTTGTTGGAGAAGTTATGACCGCGTATCTGATCCGCCGCGTTTTGCAATCCATATTGGTGGTGTTCATTTCAGCAATAGCTACCTATGTATTATTGAGTTTCGCACCCGGAGGGCCTATGGCGGGCTTGCGTCAAATCACACAAACTGGACGGTTTCAGATTACAGAAGAGGACATAGCGCGCATCCGTGCTTCCTTTGAACTGGATTTAAATCTTTCGATTCGATTTAGCCGCTGGTTGATCGGGATGCCGCGCGGACCTGTGGTTATTGCTGGAAATGAGTATTTTGCGGATGTAGCAGTAGGCTGCCGCAAGCCGATCGAGGCGGAAGTTCTGAATTCACGTGGTGAATACGAGATCAAAATTGTCGGCTGTAAGGAAACTGTTTATTTGAAAGACCTTGTTGGCCGCCGCACCAGCAACGGTATTCTGCGTGGCGATTTTGGCCTGTCCTGGCGTATTTTGCGCGATCGCCCGGTAAGTGACTTGATTGAAAGCCGCTTATCCAAGACTTTGCAATTGATCGGTCTTGAGACAGTTTTGTCTCTTCTTATTGGAATTCCGCTGGGTATTTATTCCGCTGTTCGCCAATATTCAAAATTTGATTATTTTTTTACAACACTGGCATTTATGGGGTCAGCCATGCCCAGTTTCTTCTTCGGTTTGCTATTGATATTGATGTTTTCAATTATTCCCAAAGGGGCAGGTCTTCCTTATATTCCTGCCGGCTTATCAGAATCCGTGCGTGATTACACGATTCCTATGATCGGGGATGTGGTGGCAGGTTCTGCAAAAGACCGAATTCTGCACTTGATCCTGCCGGTAACGGTGCTGACCTTGATCAACATTGCGGGTTGGAGTCGTTTTATTCGCGCTAGTATGCTGGATGTGTTGCGCCAGGACTATGTCCGTACAGCGCGCGCGAAGGGTTTGAGTCAGACTGTTGTCATTTTGAAACACGCGCTTCGCAATGCGCTAATCCCATTTATTACGATCGTCGTATTCACAATTCCGGGTCTGTTCAGCGGCGCGATCATTACAGAAAGTATCTTTGCCTGGCCTGGAATGGGCCGTTTGTATATTCTTGCACTGGGAGATTATGATTACCCGGTAGCGATGGCAATTTTCTTCATCCTGGCTGTCTTAACCGTTTTTGCAACTCTCCTGCGTGATATTCTATACACGATTGTGGATCCCCGCATCCGTTTAAACTAGCGTAGAGGATATTTTTTCAATGACTGTATCTGCTCAATTAGATAAGCTTGATGCTGAATCCGTTTCCATCGAGGAGCGCAGCCCGTTCCAGATCGTTTTGAGGCGTTTTGTGCGCCATCGCCTGGCAATGATTTCCCTGGCTGTCATGTTGGCGATTTTCATCACCACCATCCTGGCGCCTTATATCACCTCTTTCAAGGTTGATGAATTAAACGTCAATAAATACTTTGTTCCCTTCGGGACTGTGGATGAGCCAACGGGACGTATACATTACCTGGGGACGGATAATATTGGGCGTGATTATTTTTCCCGCTTAATTTATGCCGGGCGCATTTCGCTGACAGTGGCTTTGCTCTCCGTGCTTATTTCTGAGACGATTGGAATTTTGGTGGGTTCAATTTCAGGCTTTTATGGGAGTTGGGTGGATGCCATCCTGATGCGTTTTGTTGAATTCATGCTTACCATTCCAACCCTGCCACTACTTTTGATCATCTCATCAATGCTTTTGCGAAATCAAGAGCTGATCCCAATTCCAGAGTCAGTGCTGACCTTTGTAGGGAAGATCATGCTGCTCGGTCCCAGGGATGCTCGCAATGCAGTCTTGATCGTCATCGTTTTGGCTGGTTTTGGCTGGCTCTCATCGGCACAATTGATGCGCGGTACGGTATTATCATTACGTGAACAAACCTTCGTTGAAGCATCCCGATCTCTAGGCGCCACAAACTTCTGGATCATTAGGAAGCACATGATCCCCAACGCCATGGCTCCAATTATTGTGGATGCCTCGCTTGGTCTGGTCGGTTATGTGGTCGCAGAAGCTGCGCTCGCATTTCTTGGTTTCGGTATTCAAGACCCGGTTCCCACCTGGGGGAATATGCTCTCCGCAACGCAGACTTATATGTTTGACAAACCCTGGCTGCCTCTTTTGCCGGGAATTCCCATTTTTGTCTGTTCCCTGGCCTTCAACTATATCGGAGATGGCCTGCGCGATGCGCTTGACCCGCGTTTGAAGTTATAATCGGTAAAAATCTCAACCATGGAGATACCTGTGGCAGCGAATAATCAAAAACCTTTGCTCGAAGTACGCAATCTAAAGACTTATTTTTATACCGAAGACGGTGTTGTGCGCGCAGTAGATGGCGTGGATTTCTACGTTAACCCCGGTGAAGTGCTTGGAATCGTAGGCGAATCAGGTTGTGGTAAAAGCGTCACAGCGCTTTCTATTATGCGTTTGATCAGTCAGCCTGGCAAAATTGAGGAAGGCGAAATATTTTTTGATGGCAAGGATCTTGTCAAAGCCACTGAACAAGAGATGATGCAGGTGCGTGGTAACCGCATTTCGATGATCTTCCAACAGCCTCAGTCTGCGCTAAACCCGGTTTTTCGTGCTGGCGACCAAATTTCCGAGGTGCTTAACATTCACCAGGATTTTGGAAAAGAAGCCGGCAAAAAACGAGCCATTGAGTTGCTTAAATTAGTGGGTATCCCCGAACCGGAAAGCCGCGCGGAATCTTTTCCGCATGAACTTTCCGGCGGCATGGCACAGCGCGTCATGATCGCCATGGCGCTGGCCTGTGTTCCTGACTTGCTGATCGCGGATGAACCTACAACTGCCTTGGATGTGACCATCCAGGCCCAAATCCTGGATTTGATGCGCGATATGCGTAATCAGTTGGGTTCCACTATGATCCTGATCACCCATGACCTGGGCGTGATCGCTGAAATGGCAGACCGTGTGGCAGTGATGTACGCGGGCGAAATTGTTGAGCAGTCTCCCGTAGCGACACTTTTTGATCTTCCGCTTCATCCTTACACCAAAGGTTTGATCGGTTCAATTCCGGTACTTGGTGAGATCCGTGAAAGACTGGATGTCATCCCCGGCTCCGTTCCAAATTTGATAAATCTGCCGGCGGGTTGCCGCTTTGCTCCCCGTTGCATGGCGCGTGTTGAGTATGGTTTATCGATCTGTTCTAAAAAACGCCCTGAATTACTGGATGTCGCAGAGGGGCACGAAGTACGTTGCTGGCTTTATCAGGACTCCGAATCTGAGAAGCACGTCGCTCCGATCAAACTCGAAAGAAAATCTTAATGAGAGATGATGTGGCAATGAATATAAAAATGCAAACTCAAGAAAAACCAGATCTGTTGGTTGTAAAAGATCTTGTAAAATATTTTCCTGTTCGTTCTGGTATTTTACAACGCACTACCGCCTGGGTAAAGGCTGTGGATAAGGTGAGTTTCACGGTAAAAAGCGGCGAAACCTTGGGCATGGTGGGTGAATCCGGTTGTGGAAAAACAACTGTGGGTCGTTCCCTTTTACGTTTAATTGAGCCGACGTCTGGTGAAGTTGCCTTTAATGGCGAAGATATCATCAGGATGCGTCCACAATCGCTAAAGACTTTGCGCCGCGATATGCAGATCATCTTCCAGGACCCTTATGCCTCTCTCAACCCTCGTATGCCGATTGGGGAAGCGGTGATGGAAGGCTTGCAGATCCATAAAATTGGGCAACCCAAGGAACGCTGGGAAGTTGCCATCAATATGCTTAAAAAAGTTGGCCTGGAAGAATACCATGCCCGCCGCTACCCGCATGAGTTTTCAGGGGGTCAGCGCCAGCGGATTGGCATCGCCCGCGCTTTGGCTTTACAGCCGAAATTCATAGTTTGCGATGAGCCGGTTTCTGCGCTGGATGTTTCCATCCAATCACAGGTTTTGAATATTCTTAAAGACCTGCAAAAGGAATTTGGACTCACTTATCTCTTCATTGCGCATAACTTGAGCGTGGTGGAACACATCTCTGACCGTGTGGCTGTGATGTATTTGGGTAAGATAGTCGAACTAACCGATCGGGATACCCTTTATCGTGAACCGTTACACCCTTATACAAAAGCCCTGCTTTCCGCGATTCCGATTCCTCATCCCAATTTCAAGCGCGAGCGTACAATTCTCAAAGGGGATGTGCCCAGTCCGCTCAACCCGCCCAGCGGTTGCCGCTTCCATACGCGTTGTCCCGTTGCGATTGCAAAATGTTCACAGGAAGAACCTGAGTTCAAGGAAGTCAAGCCTGGCCACTTGGTGGCTTGCTGGCTTGTGGAATAAGCTGATAATAGATGAGATCGCCGAGAGGCGGTCTTTTTTTATCGTGAAAATTCAAATCACTTTGAATGTTCATCGTTGTTATAATTACAATCATTGTTTATTTGTGTTTTTAGCATCTATCCATATCTCGCGCTATCTAAAATTGGCAGACAATTATGAAAATAAGACTTTTCCCCTTTACAGTGATCATTTTTACAATCCTTACTGGATGTTTAAGATCATCATCACAGGTTGAAAGCCCAACAGAATCATTTACACCTTTTCCAACAATAATATCGGAGACTCCCGCCCCGAGCTCCCTGACCGTGTGCCTTGGGCGGGAACCTAATACCCTATATCCCTTCGGCGAATTGAATCCCGCCGCGCGCAGTGTCTTAGCCGCCATCAACGACGGCCCGTTTGACATGGTCGGTTATGAATACCAGCCCGTGATCTTCACGCGCATGCCATCCCTCGAAAATGGTGAAGCACAAATTGTCAGGACGCCAGTTCAGGCTGGAGGTCAGGTTGTGGATGCGGATGGGAATCTGGTCTCGCTGGAGCAAGGCCTGCGCGTGCATCCTGCTGATTGCCGCAGCGATGATTGCGTCATCACTTATGACGGCACGACTTCGCTTGAGATGGATCAAATGGTCGTCAATTTTCGCCTGCGCCCAGACCTGACCTGGGCGGACGGCACACCTCTGACCGCCGATGATTCAGTCTATGCGTTTGAAATTAGTGTAATTGCCAAAACATCAACAAGTGCTTATTTGATCGAGCGCACGCAGATCTACGAAGCCGCCGATGCGGAAACTGTACAATGGTGGGGTGTGCCCGGTTTTATTGACCCAACGTATTTCACGAATTTTTGGGCGCCTGCCCCAAAACATTTATGGGGTAAATTTCCGGCTGATCAATTGCCTTCCATTGATATTGCCTCGCGCACGCCGATTGGCTGGGGACCTTATATGATCGTGGAGTGGATCGCGGGAGATCGCATTAGCTTGGTGAAGAATCCATATTATTTCCGCACCTCAGATGGTTTTCCAAAAATTGATACACTCTCTTTCCGCTTCATCCCTGACCCAAACAAGGCTCTGAGTGAATTGATAGCTGGTCGCTGTGACATTCTCGACCCATCCATTTCTCTTGATGGCCTGGCAAATTTATTACAGGAAATGCAAGCCGCTGAACAGGCGCAGGTTTTCATCAATTCCGGAATGACCGTCGAATGGCTTGGGCTGGGGCTTGCGCCTGCTTCGTATGATAATGGTTATGATATTCAAAAAGACAGACAGAATATTTTTGCCGATGCACATACCCGCCAGGGCATTGCATATTGTCTTGACCGTCAATCGGTGGTGGATCGTGTTCTTTTTGGAATGACAATTGTACCGGCAACGTATATTCCAGTTGAACATCCCGTCTATGACTCGAATATTACGCCCATCCCTTATGACCCTGAAGTGGGTATTTCGCTTCTCGAATTGGCTGGCTGGCAGGACACAGATAACGACCCATCCACGCCGCGCCGCGCAGTGAAAGTTGCCACGGTTGCATTCAATACGCCTTTGCTGTTGAATTATTACACTACAACAACCCCACAACGCGGGCAGGTGGTGGAAATTCTTGAAAAGTCACTTGCAGAATGCGGCATCGGTCTCAAGGTTGAATATTTTTCACAAAATGATCTTTACGCTTCCGGACCCGAGGGATTCCTCTTTGGGCGTAATTTTGACCTCGCTGAGTATGCAATAGGTGTGATTGGCATTGAACCCCCCTGCGGATGGTTCACCAGCGCAGAGATCCCATCTGAAAACAATTTGTGGGTTGGGACGAACATAACAGGATACAGCAATGCGGAATATGACTCAGCCTGCCGCACCGCACAACTTTCATTGCCAGACGAACAGTCTTATATCAATTCGTACCAGCAAACTCAGATTATCTTCTCAGCGGACCTGCCTGCCATTCCCTTGTTTTATCGTCCGCAGATCGCCGCGGCTCGTCCAGATATTTGTCATTTCGATTTTGACCCGACCGCCAACCCGCTCTGGAATATCGAATCGATTGACAAGGGTGATGCCTGTCAAAAATGATCGGAAATTACCTGACAATCTTTGCTATAATGCACTTAATAAAATTTCAAGAGTTGGATCGGCAATCCGCCTCATCTGTCTTCCTGATAATTGCTCCTAATAAACAGACAGATAAACTCGAGGATGCGTCCCCGCCCCTGAAATGGAAGCCTTGCTAAAAAACCAGTACTCAAAAAACGGAACCTATACATGCAGACGATTTTTGGAACGGAACCGCCCAAACACAAGGCGGGAAACCCCTCAACTCCGAAGTGATCTCGCTTGAAGAAGCGCGTAGATTTGGCATAGTTTCCGACGGAAAGTAAAATATTTGTGATACAATTTTGCCCGCACTGGGGCATGGTGCAACGGCAGCACACCAGCCTTTGGAGCTGTGGATCTTGGTTCGAATCCAGGTGCCCCAGCCTGACACATCCGCGTCTGCGGACTATTTTTCTAAAACAGGATTTGTTGCGGAGCAATGCCATGCCGCCCAAATCCTGTTTTTGTTGCCCCGCACATTTCCTTTTGCTCTTTTCGAAATGGGCGGGGTTGAGGTGAAAATATGAAGATTACCGCCATCCTCCTTGCCGCTGGCCAGGGGACTCGCATGAGATCATCCCTGCCTAAAGTATTACACCCCATTGCAGGCAAGCCCATGATCTGGCATGCCTTGCAAGCCATCCGACACGTCACCACCGAGAAACCGGTTGTCGTGGTAGGGCATGGCGCGCAGGAAGTCACAAAATACCTCGATGTTTTAGCTCAAACGGTTTTGCAGGAACCGCAACTTGGCACAGGTCATGCGGTCATGCAAGCCGAGCCTTTATTGAAAGGGATAACAGATCTTGTCGTCGTTTGTTACAGCGACATGCCCTTATTGCGCGGCGAGACATTGGGTAAACTTGTTGAAACGCAGAAAAAAAATAAAGGCCCCATTTCCATATTGACCGTAGTGGCAGACGACCCGCGCGGATTTGGACGCATCATCCGTAAGGCAGATGGCTCCGTTGAGTCCATCGTGGAGGAATATGTCGCCACGGCAGAGCAATTACAGGTCAAAGAATTGAACGTGGGCGGATATTGTTTTGACGCGAACTGGTTATGGGAGGTATTGCATCGTATTCCAAAAAATCCCCAAAAAGGCGAGTATTATCTGACCGATATCGTTAAGTTGGCATCCAAAGCAGGCTTGCCCGTTCAAGCCACAGTGATGGATGATCTCGAAGAAACCATTGGCATTAATACTCGTGTGCATCTTTCAGAAGTGGAAGGGGCCATGCGCCGCCGCATTAATCAGGAGCACATGCTCAATGGTGTCACGATGATGGAGCCAGCCTCCACATACATCGATGTTGATATTCAGATTGGCAGGGATACGGTGCTTTTGCCCAACACCTATCTGCACGGACAGATCGAAATCGGCGAAGGCAACCGGATCGGACCGAATACCATCATCCGCGATTCAACGATTGGGAATCGCTGTAAAGTGCTCGCATCGGTTCTGGAAGGCGCGCTGCTTGATGATGATGTGGACATTGGCCCGTTCGCACGCTTGCGCAAAGGCGCTCATCTTGGTAATCACGTCCACATGGGAAATTTCGGAGAGGTGAAAGACTCATATCTTGCTGAAGGCGTGAAGATGGGACATTTCTC
>DATEDD010000374.1:0-8175 GCA_035286565.1 Anaerolineales bacterium | reverse complement strand
TGTCCACCAAATGTGCTGCTTGCACAATGACAGCGACTGTTATGGATCCAGCTTTATTAGCTGCTCCGCCCACAGGAAAGGTGATCTTAAGTACTACCATTAATTTGGTAGTTACAGGAGCGGGGCCATTTACAATATCCTACCCTTATCCCGCGGCTTTTGCAGACAAAGGCGCGAAGATCTATAAACTGAATACCTCCGTAACCCCCAATGTCTGGGTGGAGGTTCCGTCCGTCGTGAATGCTGATGGAACCATCAGCGCTGATATCACAGAAGGAGGCATCTATACCCTGATAGGGAACACGTAAAGATAGGTTATATTCTTGCTGGGAAAGATTGTCTTCAATCTTTCCCAGTTTTTTATTGTAAATTCCAGCAGGTATATGTCGTTGCGAGGGCCGGTGGTCGAGTAGCCCTGAGGGTTGAGTAGCGAAGCGTATCGAAACCTGAAGGGCGTATCGAGACCCAGCCCGACACTTGCGCCGCACTGCGTTTGTTGCAGTGCAGGTGAGCAATCTCCTGTTTATCATCAAATATACGACTAAATCGAGCCTTGAGGTTGCTTACCGCTTCGTACTCCTGTGGGACACTTTTGGCACCCGTCGTCGGGAAAAGCGCCCTGCTCCTAAAGCCATAAATCGTGGAAGTTGATTATCAATTATTCAGGATATTTCATGAACTTTACTATAATATCGGCATGTTTCCATTCTTAATAATACTAGTTCTCGGCGCAACTTATTCCTTGACTATCGCCCCTGGTGTGACCTGGGCGCATTTCAGCGCAGATGGGGGCGATCTGATCAGCGCCGCGGCAACGGGCGGCGTTCCTCATCCCAGCGGGTATCCGCTATATTTGATTTTGGCGCGTCTCTTTCAACTGCTTCCAGTCGGGAATTTGGCATTTCGCACAAATCTATTATCAGCGCTTAGTACCATTCTTACCGCGCTTTTATTGTACATATTCCTCTTGCATCAATTGCGCGAACGCCCCTCAGCGCAATTCGCATCATTCCTGACTGCGATTGCTTATGGCCTTGCCCCTTTTGTGTGGGGACAAGCCCTTGTTACTGAAGTGTATGCGCTGCACGGTTTATTATTGATGCTTTGCATATATGTTGTCAGCCTGGAAAATCCAAGAATCAGCGAATGGATGCGCGGATTTGTCTTTGGAATTGCCGCCACCAACCATCTCACGGCGATAATGATGTTTCCATTATTGGCGCTAGGGTCTGACGGAAAATTATTTGATTCCATCCCTGTTTTATTAAAGAGGGCTTTGGGTGTGGCAGTCGGATTATCTTTATATTTGTTACTGCCAGTGCGTGCTTATTTTGATCCGCCCATTAATTGGGGGGATGCCTCAACTCTTGACGGTTTTTTCTGGCTTATCAGCGGGCAGATTTATCATCAATACCCATTTAGCCTATCGTTGGCAGATGTGGTTCAGAGGCTGCGGGCATTTGCAGGGTTTTTATTGGATCAGTATACATGGCTTGGTGCCCTGCTTGGAATATATGGTTTGATCTCGCCGCCTTCACGTCGTACGCTCATCCCAACCTTGTGGATGGGGGCGGTTTTTCTTTCGTTTGCGATATTTTATGGATCGTATGATTCGCAGGTAAATCTTTTGCCTGTCTGGCTGGCTTTTGCTGTCTGGCTGGCTTATGGATTGCAGGATCTGCTTGGCTTGCTGCCTGAGCGTTCTAAACTACGTGCATCCATTGCAGGGCTTCTGTTTGTTGCCATCATGCTGCGCATCCCTTTTATATTTTCTTCTGTCGATGCGTCGAAGGATTTTCGGGCGCAGGATTTCATTGAGCATGCCCTGCAGGTCATTCCTCGAAGCTCGCTTGTGTTTGTGGATGGCGATGAGCAGATTTTTTCGCTGTGGTATGCTCAATTCGGGTTGAATCAGCGGACGGATATGGCGATTGTTGCGAAAGGACTGCTTCCATATAAATGGTACCTTGAAAACCTGCAATATACATACACCGATATAAATGTGCCTCAAAGAGAGGACCTTCAACCTTCCGATCTTGCTGCTGCCAATCCGCGCCGGGCAATCTGTTATATTTCGCGTGCTGAGCCGATAGTTTGCGTAGCGGAACAATAAATTTAATTTCCTTCGCCTTTATACTTCAGATGTAGGGATATGAGATGACTCAAATATTATTTGTTTGCACTGCAAATAGATATCGATCTCCCATCGCCGCGGCATGTTTCAAAAACGAATTACTCCAACGAAATGAAGGGATGGATTGGAGTATTCTAAGCGCTGGCACGTGGACGACCGATGGGTTGCCGGCCATGCCAGAGGCAATTCAAAGGGCAAAACAGATCGGCCTTGATCTTATGGAGCATCGCTCGAGAGCCATTACAGGAGAAATGCTCGAGCATGCCGATTTGGTGCTTGTCATGGAAAGTGGGCAGAAAGAGGCTTTACAGATCGAGTTTCCCTTTTGCCGCGAAAAAATTCTGTTGCTTTCCGAGGCAGCGGAAGGAATCCCCTATAATATTCCTGACCCGGTGGAAAACCCCTCGAATGTTGAGGTTGCCTTGGAAACATGCAAGCTGGTTCGTGCGGGCTTTGATAAGATTTATACCTTGGCGCTTAAATAATATTGTTTTCCGTCAACTCCAAGATAGCATGAGATTGGAAGGCCAGCAAATTGCACTATCTAAAAAAACCTGGCGGATGAGGCAAATAGCCAGCACAATACCCTGAAACATTGCCCAGTGGGTTTAACTTCACAAATCCAAACAGCTGACCTAAGTAGCCAGCACAAGGATCCCACCATGCTGCTAGGTCATCACTTACAGACTCCGCGCTCATTCCCTTTACAGGTAAGAGATTCAAACCATGATAGCTCAAATCAAAAGACAACTTGTACAAGTTGTCTTTTGATTTATAACGCATCCTCAAGGATGTGAGAGACAAACTCATTCAGGCTTGTCTTTTCCAGTGCGGCGCGCTCTGCAATCTGTCTGTGTAACTCAGGGTCAAGTCGCAAATTGAAACGCCCCGAAAAAGGCTTTTGAGGTTCTACCCCGTCGCGCTTGCACATTTCCAGGTACAGGTCAACGGACTGCTTGAATGACTTTTCCAACTCTGTAGCAGAACGCCCCTGAAAAGTAACCACATCGCGCAAGCCTATCACTTCGCCTATAAAGATTTTTCCTTCATCGTCGTATTCCACGACTCCCGCATAGTTTTTATATTTAATCATCCTTTGCCTCCAACGATATGTCACACTCCGCCAAATAGCGCCGTATACGTTTCAGCATGGATAAGTAAATCACATGGCCGGGGTGCGGTCGGTGAAACACGGCATAACGTCCATTCAAACGAATCCCAAACATGGAACCACCGCGCTCTGTAACATCCGCGCCTGATGCCTTCAATAAACCTACAAAGTCATCCCAGTGAATATCCTTGCGGTCGGGGCGGGCAAAGATGGATTCAAGCGTTTGGCGGTGTTTTTGTTCATAATGTGATAGTACCATATTCCAGTACCGTTGTCAAAAAAACCTAGCTTTACCCTGTTGTGCTGGTTATTTCGGACATCTGCTCGGAATTGTGAGGTGAAACGAATGGAAGGAGGAGTATCATGTTATTTTACCCTCATCTCATAATTCCCTGGAAGCAGCATGATGGGCAATAGCCTTCTCTGGCATCAAGAGCGCATCAAACACTGGACAAAACCTGCCTGTCTTGGCTACTTGCCTTACCCACACCAGATTTTTGGGGATTTCAGATCGGAATTTCGTCAGACCATAAATTATGGATTCATGTGACGTGTCATTTAGTGTGGCGGGGTTTGCCCCGTGTTGGCTGCTTCGGTCATCCGCCCGGATTTGTGAGCTAAAACATAATTGTGAGTGGGAATAAAGTGGGGAAGTTGTCTGAAGCAATTCGTCAACGAGACAAAGGATTTGATAAAAAGTTAATAGCCAATGCTAAAAAGTTTTTCCTGATTCGACCCCGATTTTTCGGCTAGCTTATACTCTCCAGATGCCGGAATACAAAAAAACCGACTTTTGAAAGTCGGTTTTTTTGTCACTTGCCCAAAATGTTATGCTTTGGCGGTCCCGACGGGATTCGAACCCGCGAGTAAGAATCTTATTGCCCCGCAGAAGCATTCGAAACTTAAAAGGTCTTCTTTGCATATTGAACAAGTATTTCAATAAAACAATATGCAAGCTGCCTTCTGGTTTGCCAGAAAGACCTTTAGGGTTTGCTATTTTTCATCCAAACTCGAATGTCGGCATTCCCACTACATTCGTAATCACTTTAAACAACCCGCCTGAGAGCGGATATTTTTTTAAGTCTGCTGCGCTCATCCCCACGCGCGCAGATGTGACGTACAACTCGTTCATATCCTTACCGCCAAAAACGCAGGATGATATATGCAAAGCAGGGATGGAAACCTGCCCCAACATTATTCCTGAATTCGGATTCCACTTGGTCACCTGCGCGCCGCCCCACATTGCGATCCACAAATTGCCTTCGGTGTCTGATGTCATGCCATCTGGCCAGCCAAACGACTCTCGGATGCAAATCGCAACACGCGGATTTGCAATTTGCCCCGTCCCAAGGTCATAGTCAAATGCCTTGACTTCCCGTGTGGGCGTATCAATGTAATAAAAAGTTTTATGATCTGGACTCCACGCGAGTCCATTGGAGATGGTAATTCCATCGAGAAGGCGTGTAGTTTCCTTACCATCAAATGAATAGAGCGAGCCAATTGGATACTTTTCGTTCATATCCATGGTGCCAGCGAGGAAGCGGCCAGCGGGGTCACATTTGCCATCGTTGAAGCGGTTGGCAGGTGGTTCAGAATCCAAAGACGCGAGAACTGTTAATTGACTGGTGCCAGGATCAAGGTCCGCGAAGCCGAGGCGCCCCTCGGCTCCGCTCAGGCGGTGCACTGAGCCTGCCGAAGTGGCGAGGATGAGGTGACCGTTTTTGCACGGAGCCAGGCATCCGATAAGATCATCCAATTGAGTAAAAATTCGAGTGCCTGCATAAATGCGTTTCTCAAGTACATCCAGCCAGTAAAGCGTTTGTGTTTTGGAATCCCAGACAGGGCCTTCTCCGAGAGTGGCTTTTGCATCGAGGATAAGTTCGGCTTTCATATAAGTTCCTTTATTAAAGCAGGGGCGACCCTTCAGAATCATCCAGAAGTTTTGTCTTTCTGGGCGGGTCGCCCCTGCACATTTTAGAACCAATCCCGTTTGTAGAAAATAAAAGTAGCCACCGCAGTAAGAGCAAGCGACAAACCGATGACAAATATAAACGCGAGCGGATGGCTCTCGCCGGGCAAAGCGACATTCATGCCATAAAAAGATGCGACGATGGCGGGCATGTTGAGGATAATCGTCAGCGCAGCCAGGGCTTTCATGACACCATTAAGGTTGTTTGAAATGATGGATGCGAAGGCATCCATCATGCCTGAAAGAATTTCAGTGGCGATGCTGGTCATTTGAATGGCCTGCTGATTTTCGGTCAGCACATCTTCCAGCAGGTCCTGGTCCTCTTCATAGTAGTTAAACAGCTGCGTTTTTTGGACACGTTCCATCATCACTTCATTCGAGCGCAATGCGGTCGCAAAATAGGTAAGACATTTTTGATATTTGAGCAATTCCAACACTTCACGATTGCGTGTGGATTTTTGCAGTTGATCCTCCACGATCTCCGTAGCGCGATTGATCTCACGCAATAAATTCAAATAGCGGGCCGAGGTTTCAAGGAAAATATAAAGCGCAAGACGGTAGCGCTTGCCTGTTTTCATCAACCGATATTTTCCATTCGCGAGCACTTTGAAGATGTCGCTGTCATAGCGACATACCGTGATGATCTTGTTTCCCAAAATCATGATGCCAAGCGGCACCGTCATATATGGGACATCACTTTCAGGCCGGTGAAGCGGAATGCGAATCAGGATGAAGGTGTACTCATCATCCCGTTCCATGTGCGCCATTTCATCCTGGTCGAGGGAATAATTAACATAGTCCATATCCATCCCCCAATTGACCAACTTTTCGATCTCATCGGGCGTTGGGTCGACCACATTGACCCATGCGCCGTTCGCGATCACTTCAATTGTTTCGAGCCCTTGCTCGGTGGTTTTGTAAATGCTCAGCATGGCTGCCTCCTTGCGTGAATTGACA
Source organism: Anaerolineales bacterium (assembly GCA_035286565.1). Taxonomy (GTDB): domain Bacteria; phylum Chloroflexota; class Anaerolineae; order Anaerolineales; family Villigracilaceae; genus Villigracilis. The sequence continues at coordinate 2,004 of DATEDD010000374.1, read as the reverse complement.
TCACGCAGAGACGCACGCGCACCTACGTGATGTTGGTACTTAAATTAAACACATTCTGCGCCCAGCGGCTTTTACTGGGCGGGTTATTATCAGTAGAACTAAGGTCGCTCTCGTCAGTGTGAACCATCATATCCTTGCCGATTATTTTACGCCCGTTGAAGGAATTGCACAACCGTTTCAAAGCTTTTGCAGCGCGACATCGCGAAGCGTGTCGCATTACGATTTTCTGGCATCGACAACAAATAGACGATGCGGAATTTTCGATACAGGATGTGAACCCGCCTCACCCTTAACCTCAACCTGATCCCACCCTTCAAGCACTGACTTTAACTCAAAGCACGCGTCCGGAAACCCGCGCGCTGTGAGACCATGACATGGGCGCAGAAGACACCCTTATTAACGGCATACACCGCGTTCTCACGCGGTGCAGCCAAAAGACCAACTCAGAGGGAGGAGAGAGTTTGGAAGAGTAACTTTTGGTTACTCAATTACACAGGGTCAAGATCAGGGTTCGTGCCGCACAAAGCGCAGGCCGGTTGTTCCATCAGGTTACATTCAACGGCGCTGGAGCAACGGTGGGCAACGATACGGGGAGGCTGGTCTGGTAAATGGTCGGCTGGGAAAACCACTTCGTTCTCAATGGAAATTTCATGGCCGACATGTTCGCAGTATTTGATTTTTTCAACGTGCCAAATCTTTTCTGCCATAACAGCCTCCTGCCGCTTGTCCCGTAACTACTAAAACTGCTGGGATAAATTTCGGGTAAAAATCAGATTTCTGATCCAGTAATTATGCGGCACTTCGTACTCTGATGTCTGATAGCGCTAGTTTAGAAGAAAAACGCCCGTACTGCAAGTGACAGGCGTCACAAACTGACATGACAAACCGCTTATTTAGGATGTGATAAGTCCTTATTTTTTTGTTAGGACGTAAACACCACCCGCATCGCTTGCAAAAAAGATTTCACCAGATTCATCCTGACCGAAAGATGTGATCCTCAAATTCGTTTCAAACAGAATTTGAGACAACCACTGACCCTCTGAGAGGATCAACCCCCAAACATAGCCGCTGCAATAATCCCCGTAGAAATAGATTCCATTCCATTCGGTCATAGATCCGCGATAGACAACCCCGCCCGTGACGGAACAGCCGCCAGAAGAGTGGCTGTATTCCGCGACGGGGAGTAACAAGCCAGGTTGAGCTTGGCCATCATATCCATGATTGCCTTCCATAATGCTCCAGCCGAAGTTTGCTCCGCCGGGTGAACCAGCAGGCAGGTAATCAATCTCCTCCCAGTCACCTTGACCGACATCTCCAATCCAGAAATCACCGGTAGCACGGTCAAAGGAGATGCGCCAGGGATTGCGCAAGCCGTAAGCCCAGACTTCATTTCCAAACGGGTTATCAGATGGAATGCTATACGGGTCGCCGCCGTTCACGTCAATGCGTAAAATTTTGCCAAGCAGGCTGGTGGTGTCCTGTCCGTTTTTGTGTGGGTCGCCGCCTGCACCGCCATCTCCAAGCCCAAGATACAAATATCCATCAGGACCGAAAACTACTGCGCCGCCATTGTGGTTGGGATAAGGCTGGTTAATCTTCAATAAAATGGATTCACTGCCAGCATTGGCAACATTGCCGCTGGCCTGAAAACGGGAGATAAAAGTATTCCCACCGGTACCTGTGTAGTTGACGTAGAAAAAGCCATTCTGTTCATAGTCTGGATGAAATGCCAAACCGAGCAGTCCCATTTCGTTGCTGTCATCATTGACGCGGTCGTCAATATTTAGAAAGGGTTGTTCGAGCAGTTGGCCGTTTTCATAAACACGGATGACGCCGTATTTTTCAATAATGAATAACCTACCCGAACCATCCAATGCAGACTGCACATCCACAGGGCGGTTGAGTCCGCTGGCAATCAGACGCCACTCGTAATTATTTGGGTTGGGGAATTCGCTGACAGTTGGAGGCAAGGACTGTGTCGGCGCTGTAGTGGCGGTATCAGGT
>DATEDD010000373.1:0-2777 GCA_035286565.1 Anaerolineales bacterium | reverse complement strand
TTGATGCACATTGCTGGGTATTTGAAAGAAAATTTGCAGTTGAAAATGCAAAACCCCAACACTTTCAAGGCAAAAAGGTAGTGGATTATTGGATGGAAATTAATCCCCATGAGCCTAAAGGAGAGATTAGAGATTGTGGTGGAACTTTGGATCAAGCTTATCGCATCTTGAAAAAACTGAAAAAGAAATGATATTTGTCTATGACTAAAAAAGCCACTACCCCAGAATTTGAACTTCTTGCATCTGCCGCAAACTTTATCAGACCAGAGTTTGAAAAAGACAAATCTCCGTGGGCTGGAAGTCAATTTGAATGGGTTCTAAGTCTACCATCAGCATCAAAGGGAAAACTTGGAAAGCGCTTGGTTAATCAGTGGTGTGCAATAAAAGGTTTATCTATAGATAGCAGCCCAGACTCTCAAGCAGACATGATGATTAATGGCCATAGGGTGGAAATCAAGTTTTCTACTCTTTGGGAAGCCAGCATATACAAGTTTCAACAGTTACGCGATCAAAATTATGAATACGCAGTATGCTTAGGTATCTCGCCTTTTGAGGCCCATTGCTGGGTAATCAGCAAGAAAATTCTGAAACAATTCGTAATAGGACACATGGGGCAACACACAGGTTCCGGAGGTCAAGAGACAGCTTGGTTTGCGGTAAACCCTCATTCTCCTCCTAGTTGGATTTTGCCATTTGGAGGAACATTAGAGCAAGCTTACAGAGTATTGAAAAGCCTTAGTAGCAAAAAATAAAGAACTGCCCGAGAGTTCGGGCAGTTCGCTTTTTAGTAATGAACTCGAACCAGCGTGCCAAAGCCGCGATTGACCGTCCTGCCGATTTCATGAGGAGGCAGCGCCCAAAGGAACAGCCACTTGGCCTCTTCCGTTCGCATGTTGACGCACCCGTGGCTCATTGGAGTGCCGAAGTTCTCATGCCAGTAGGTGCCATGGAAGGCATGTCCCTGCGCGGTGAAGAAACACGTCCAAGGAACACCGGGTAGTTCGTAATCGTCAGCATCTGCAAATAGATTACCATTGCCCATGTGTTTTGCCGGCATCTTATCCAGGATGCGGAATTCGCCCTGGGGGGTTTTGGTGGAAAGTCCGTTTGCAGTGCGCGGACCGTTCGGCAAGCCGGAGCTGATGGTGGTCTTGAGCAGCTGCTTATCATATTCAAAGGCCGACAATGTCTGCATCGTCAAATTGACTTCAATACGCTTGTCTTGAACAGGCACATCCGGGCTGATGGCTGCCAATTCTTCAACAGGGATCGGCCGCACGTGAAGTGGATTGATATGATACGGGAAACCGGTCAGGTCATCATAGATGCGGTACCACGATTCCCCGCCGGGCCCAGGCTCGAGGGCTTCCATCCAGTGGACGGATCCATAATACAAGCGAAAACCAAGCTGCTGCCAGCCATATGCCTTGCTCGTCCGCCATGCCTGGGTAAACGGCACCGTCACCTCAACCAGGCGACGTGTGCCTTCTTCATGCGACGGCAGGGTTGCGTTATAAAGAACTTTTACACGCTGCAAACGCGCACGGTGGATATACCCACCCCATACCCGATACCAGATCGGGTTAAGCAGCGGCTCATCAGCCTCCACTTCACCGTAAACGTGCAACAATTCATCTCGAAACCAGGTGGAGACAATGGAGCTTTTATCATTCGGTTTGCTGTACACGCTGACCGAGTTCGTGGCTACGCGCACGAGATGACTGTCATCAAAATCCAAAAGGCTTCCCAAAGACGGAGAAAATGCCAGAGTCCCCAAACTCAGGCCTCCAAGCTTTAGAAAATCGCGGCGGGATAAATTGGTCATGATGGGAAAATTGTAATCGAAAACTCCTTATTTTTATTGCCTGTTTGGCAATTCGACCGGTTCTTCTGCTTCCTTCCTTACATTTCTTCATATCTGTGAACGGAACTGCCCTCCTGGCTCTGGAGGGCAGTCGAAATATGATCGGTTTTCAGTCTAGGAGGCGACTGTTTCAGGAAGCATCCCTTGAAACAGGATCTCAAGAGCCATTGTGTGTGCACAACGAAGGTGTGTCACAAAGAATTCGCAGTCGCATTTATAGGTACCGTTATCAAAAGTCACATGGTGGTTATTGTTATCGCCATGAAAAGTAAGATCAAATTTGTTGAAGAGGAACCGATTCCGCTCCTCAGCATAGCGCCTGGCCTTTTCTCTTTTGCCGATCATTCCGTAGTCCATCGTGTAATCTCCTTTCAGGATTGGAATAAAAAAAAGCACGCGCACAGACGCGTGCCTTACAGCTGAATTTTTGCTTTCTTGTAGGTATCTGCTCGCATAAGACATTTACCTCAATGAGTTCAGTATATTCCCAATTAAAGTGCAAGTCAACACCCAAATGTCATAGATTCCTGAATCGTACACAAATCGTAAGGTTATTTTAATCTGCGGGCGCGCCTGCAGGAATATGCTCATCGCCATCATACGTGAGCAGGAACGGCCACTTGCGGATAATAAGCAACATGCCGACTATACAACCGATCCCGCCACTGATGATTGCGAGCGGCGCACCAAATAATTGCGCCACCACCCCTGCCTCGACCTCGCCCAATTGCGGGCCGCCCTGGAAAAAGATCTGGTTGACGCTCGTCATGCGTCCGCGGATAAAATCAGGAGTCTGTAACTGGCGGATGGTATTGCGGATAATGGTACTGACCGAATCAGCTGCTCCTGTTACTGCCAGGGCGCCCCATGCCAGGACCAGCGAACCGCTGAGGCCAAAAATGACCGTCGCGAG
>DATEDD010000372.1:0-4420 GCA_035286565.1 Anaerolineales bacterium | reverse complement strand
GCGACTGGCCCTTGAGGACCTCACTGCGCAAGACCTATTAACCGCCTTTGAGCAAAAGTAAGATTAATATTTCGTTAATCGTCTCAACCTATAGAATTGTAGATTCAACTCGTAAGTGCAACTTTGAAGGTTGCTGAGAGGTAAGCTGGAGTAGGATAGTACTTCTCAGACGACCAAGTCAAAGGAGCACTATGAGAACCTACCACCAGCTTACCCAGGCACAACGATACCAGATTTATGTGTTGCAGAAAACCAAACATACCCTTGCGGAGATGGCAGAAGTGATTGGTGTTCACAAGTCCAGTGTCAGCCGCGAACTGAATCGCAATCGAGGCAAACGCGGTTACCGTCCACAACAAGCCCATGAACTGGCAGCCGAGCGCAGACAGAAAGCGGTTCCCAGGATCACAGCCGAGGTCTGGAGCATGGTGGAGAGCCTGTTGAGGCAAGATTGGAGTCCAGAACAAATCTCTGGCAGGCTGAAAAAGGAGCAGAAGGTTTGCATCAGTCATGAGTGGATCTATCAATATGTGCTCAAAGATAAACAGGCGGGTGGCGACTTATACCGACACTTGCGTTGCCAGAAGAAACGCCGCAAACGCTACGGAACCTATGATCGGCGGGGCAAATTGCCCAATTGCCCCAGTATCGAAGAGCGTCCAGCCATCGTAAGCACTAGAAAGCGCTTAGGGGACTGGGAAGTGGATACGATCATGGGCAGGAAACAGAAACAAGCCATGGTGACGCTCACCGAGCGAAAATCTCGTTTCACCTTGCTCGGAAAGGTGTCTCGGCGAACGGCACACGCCGTTCGCCGGCAAGTCTATCGGTTATTGTTGCCAGTCATGGACAAGGTGCATACCCTGACTTCAGATCACGGCAAAGAGTTTGCGGACCACAAACAAATTGCTGAAATGCTCCAACTCAAATTCTATTTCGCTCATCCGTATGCCGCCTGGGAGCGCGGCACCAATGAAAACACGAATGGCTTACTGCGACAATATTTTCCAAAGAAATCTGACTTCCAATCTACCTCCAACAAAAAGGTTGAACAGGCCATGTCAAAATTGAATTTCAGACCACGTAAATCTTTGCGTTTCAAAACACCTTTTGAAGTGTTCTATCAAACATCCGTTGCACTTACGAGTTGAATTCACAACCCCTAAAGGCTTCTTTCGCGATCCAATACCTTATTTTCCAGAAAAACCTTTAGGGTCTGATTGTAGTTATAAAAACAAAATCTGATCAGGCAAATGCACTGACCAGATACACTTCCATACCCGCAAAGAAAGCGGCGCTGACAATCGAATTGTCAGACAAGGCATTCATGCCGTCATTATACTCTACGTGATTCAAGGGAATCCTGAATGAAGGTACTCATTTCCTTGTAACAAATGTAATGCAACTTACTATCATGCGCCTGGTTCCATAGTTTCTCGAATTCCTGCATATATAAGGGGGCGATCTCGCTGACCCATTTCGCGTCCACGCGGCGAATTTTCGCCGCAATCAGCGCTTCTGCTACAGGTGCAGGTCCTGTTATTCCAATGCTGCAAAATCCTGCGGGTTGCCCAGCGGTAAACTAGTCATTCCATCTGCCACGCGTTTGACCAATCCTCCAAGCACTGTACCAGTTCCTACTTCTACAAAAAAGTTTATCCCTTTTGAAATAATATAATTCACAGATTCCGTCCAGCGAACGCGTGATTGCATTTGAGCCATGATGTCAGCACGAGCAGATGATTCATCGACTAACGGCTGTGCACGAACATTGCCAATTACTGGTATTTGTAATGGTGAAAATTCGGCGCTGTTCACTGCATCATTCCATTCTTCCTGAATGGACGCCATCAAGGGTGAATGTGCGGCAATGGAGACTGCCAAAGGTAATGTGCGTTTTGCGCCTGCGGCTTTCGCGCCGGCCATGGCCCGTTCCACCGCGAGTTTTGCGCCTGAGATGACAACCTGGCCGGGACAATTGTCATTGGCAACCTGCACAAGTTCATGAGCAACGCTCGCTTCTGCACAGACTTTATCGAGGGTGGAAATGTCCAACCCGAGGATGGCGGCCATGCTTCCAGGAGCAAGTACACCGGCGCGCTTCATCAACTCACCGCGCTTGCTAACGAGACGAAGCCCAGCCTCGAAGGATAAAGTTCCAGATGCGGCCAGAGCAGACAACTCGCCAAGAGAATGACCGGCCAATAAAGCAGGCCCCCGGCCAGGATAAAGAAGCGAAAAAGTCCGAAAAGCCGCGAGTGAATGGACGAAGAGTGCAGGCTGAGTGTTGACCGTATCGTTTAAGTCAGCTTCGGGTCCCTCCCACATGATCTTTGAAAGTGAAAACCCAAGAATAGAGTCAGCCTCATCGAAGGTATTTTTTGCGGTGGGAAATTGCGCGGCCAGGTCTTTGCCCATGCCAACAGTTTGTGAGCCTTGTCCTGGGAAAATAAATGCTGTGGTTTGTAAATTGAGTTTCATATGTGTCCTTTACATAAGGGGTTTGCTTCGGGAATCACACCCACGCAATGACATTTACATCATTAAAACACAAACGGGTCGTGATTGTCACGACCCGTTTTGCAGTTGCGGAGGTGCTCCGCCTCTACTCTGCTGGTTTCTTTTCTTTTTTGGCCTGAATAACTTCGCGGCCCTTATAGTAACCGCAATTCGAGCAAACCGTGTGAGGCAGGCGCTTGGATCCGCAATTGGAGCAGGCGACCGTGTTTACCGCAGTCAAGGCATCATGGGCACGACGGCGATCACGGCGTCCCTTGGAATGTTTGCGCTTCGGATGTGGGGTCATGAATACTTTCTCCTTTATACATGCATCAGACGGGCGAATGCACCCGTCTGGATTGGTTTTTTAATGAAGCCTGCTGATTATATCGGCATGAAGCAGTGACGTCAAGACGAATTCGATGTAAAATCCTATATATGGAAATTCAAATTGCGGTAGCCAAGATCAATAAATACGCGGTCTCTGAAAGCGGCGACACGCTCGAAGTGGTGGAACGCCCCACCGGGGGTATCTCTGTCGTGTTAGCGGATGGACAAACCAGCGGGCGCGGCGCCAAAGCGGTTTCGATGCTGGTCGTCCGCAAGGTGATCGGATTGATTGCAGAAGGAGTGCGTGATGGCGCAGCGGCGCGGGCCGCATCAGACGCGCTATTTGCGGATAAAGCCGGGAAAGTCACTTGCACCTTAAACATCGCCTCGGTTGATTTGCACAGCAAGACCATCGTCCTTGCCCGAAACAATCCTGCGCCGATGTTCATTTGCCGCGGCGAGCAGATTGACTCACATACTGAAGAAAGTATTTCGCTGGGAACATCCCGCAATGTTCGCCCGGTCATCACCGAACTTGGGCTTGAATCTGGATTAACCATTGTGATCTTTAGCGACGGAATAAGCCACGCCGGCGAGAGGCACGGTCAGCCAATGAATATCAGCGAGGCGATCCGCTCGGTGCTGGAAGATCAGGACCCACCCCCACAGCAACTCGCCGATACACTCCTTGCGCACGCAGTCAGTTTGGATAATAACCGTCCTGCAGATGATATCAGTGTGCTGGTACTTAAAGTTTCTGCACGCACAGGTGACGATGTAAGACGGATGAATGTCAGGCTTCCGATCAATGCATAAACATAAAACCAGAGACAATGAAGGCAGATGACGGGAGTCCGCTTATCGGAATTGTAGGCCCATGCGGGTCGGGAAAAACCACATTGATTATGGGGCTTAAAAAACACGGTTATCGCTGCCGTCACATCGCACAGGAACATTCGTACGTCCAGCACATGTGGCAGGTTATCACGAACCCGGATCTCCTTATCTTCCTGCAATGCTCATTCGAGAATTCCACCTCGCGCCGCAAATTAAACTGGGTGCTAACAGATTACGAAGAACAACAACGGAGGCTCTCGCATGCACGCGAACATGCCGACCTTGTGATCGATACAAATATGCTGAATGTACAGGATGTCCTCGCCAGCGCATTGGATTACTTAATGGAAAGAAACATATAAAAGTAACAATGATATGCCCATAAAACATTTAATGGGAGTATAATGGCGTCCGCGCCAGCCATAGGCTGGCATTTTCATGGATGGAGATATTTAACATATGATCCGAAATTTAACCAGTCGCATCATCCTCATTGTGGTTATTCTGGCACTTGCGCTGTGGATTGATTTCAGCGGCAATGTCACGATCCTCAACCCGTTGACAGATGAAACCCTTTTCACACGAGACCTTACCCCCCGCCTCGGTTTGGACCTGCGAGGCGGCATGCAAGTTTTGCTCGAAGCCGACCTGCCCGCTGACGAGACGCCCACCTCGGCGTCCATGGAAATTGCCCGCGACATCGTACAGCAGCGTACCGATGCGCTGGGCGTGAACGAAAACGTCATCACGGTTG